>CAVBJB010000001.1:0-50458 GCA_963595625.1 Lachnospiraceae bacterium
TTTTAGTGGTGGCTGAGGCTCTCGAAGCCACAAGCTAAAAGATACAGCGGAAAGCCGGATGGCGTACTTCGTGTAACGCTTGGATTTTATCGCTCCTATTATTATAATGTACAGATTATATACATAGCCCCGATTGAAGCGGCATCCTTTTAGTGGGGGCTGAGGCTCTCGAAGCCATAAACGAAAGGATATAGAGATAAGCACCGAATGACGTACTTTGTGTAACGCTAAGATATTAACGCTACTATTAGCTTAATGCACATATTATATACATAGCCCCGATTGAAGCGGCATCCTTTTGGTGGTGGCTGAGGCTCTCAAAGCCATAAACGAAAGGATATAGAGATAAGCCGAATGACGTAATTTGTGTAACGCTAAGATATTATCGCTACTATTAGCGTAATGCACATATTATATACATAGCCCCGATTGCAGCGGCATCCTTTTAGTGGTGGCTGAGGCTCTCGAAGCCATAAACTAAAAGATATAGCGGAAAGCGGGATGGCATACCTTGTGTAACGCTTGGATTTTAACGCTCCTAAATAAAAAAAACGGAATACTTATGTACTCCGTTTTTATGTTATTGACAAGCTATTTTGTTTACACGGTTGGCGTGGCGGCCACCCTCAAAAGCTGTATTTATAAATTTATCTACCATTTGTAAGGCAACCTCTAGGGTTACAAAACGTGCAGGGATCGAGATTACGTTGGCGTTGTTGTGCTGGCGTGCAAGTTCTGCAATCTCTGGTGTCCAACATAAGGCGCAACGTATGCCTTGGTGTTTGTTGGCTGTTATGGCAATTCCGTTTCCGCTCCCGCAAATTACAATTCCTAATTCGGCTTTATTTGCAGTTACATCGTTTGCTACAGCATGACCAAAATCTGGATAATCTACACTGTCTGTTGTATCTGTACCGTTATTAATTACGGTGTGACCAAGCGCTTGTAGATGTTCTACAATAGCTTTTTTGTATTCTGGACCTGCGTGGTCGTTTCCAATTGAAAGGATCATAAAATTTTTGTTGTGTGTTTATATACAAAAATAAGCATATTTAATTAAACTACTTTTAATTGGTTGTCATATTTAAAGCTTATAAAAAGGGAATTTGCAAACTCCCAATGATTTTGTAAGATTTTAATAGTTATTGGATTACCGGATGATAGTAAGGACGGAAATAAACATAGGCACTGCTCATCCATGGCGTAATAGCTAATTTGGTAAAAATCGAGTATGGATCTAAAAATACTTAACTCTATGTAGTCTGAAAATGAGGCCAAATCAATATATATATCCATTAAAAAGCGGTTTATTGTTAGGTTTACTTAACTTTGTATGATAAGTAACGCAAAAACAACCTGGTTTGTGATTTGATTTTGAAACTTTAAGAAAATTAAATCCTCGATTTTGTGTTATAGTAAATATAAATTTATGTTGTATTAACACATTAACGGAATGGTTTTTGTAATTTACAACTGTATAAAACATATTTTATGAATAATAAACCTAAAAAGACAAGAAAAAAAGGTAAAGACTATTCAGTTAAAATTTTAAAATTCTTAGCGAAAACTCCTAATAAAACATATAACTACAAGCAAGTGGCTGCGGCTCTTGAAATTAGTGATACCCAAGGTAGAAACGAGATTATTAAAGAACTAAATATTCAGGTTAGAAAAGGAAATATTACTGAACCCGTAAAAGGTAAATACCAAGTGGTTCAAAAAGCTGAGTACTACGAAGGTATTATTGACATGACGTCTAGAAAAACGGCGTATTTTGTTAGTGATGAATTAGAAGACGATGTTTTTATCCCAACTAATAATTTAAACAAAGCTTTACACGGCGATAAGGTAATGGTGTATGTTTACAACAAACGCTCATCAAGAAAACCGGAAGCTGAAGTAATGGAAATTTTAGAGCGCAAGCGTACGGAATTTGTGGGTGTTATTGATATCCAGAAAAACTTTGCGTTTGTTAGTACGGCAAATCCTAAAATGTACACAGATATTTTTATCCCTAAGGATAAAATTGGTGAGGCTGAAAATGGGGATGTGGTATTGGTTAAAATGGAAGATTGGCCTAAAAAAGCAGATTCTCCATTTGGTACTGTTCTAAAAGTTTTAGGTAAACCAGGAGTGCATAACACGGAAATTCATGCCATTTTAGCAGAATATGGTTTACCATACGATTTCCCGATTGAGGTTGAAGCTTATGCTCAAAAGCTAGATACAAGCATTACACCAGAGGAAATTGCGAAGCGTAGAGATATGCGTGACACGCTTACCTTTACCATTGACCCTAAAGATGCTAAAGATTTTGACGATGCTTTATCGTTTAAAGTTCTTGAAAACGGAAACTATGAAATTGGTATCCATATTGCAGACGTATCTCATTACGTACAAGAAGGTACTGTTTTAGATGAGGAGGCTTACCAACGTGCTACGTCTGTTTACTTAGTAGACCGCGTGGTACCTATGTTACCTGAAGTACTTTCTAATTTTGCATGTTCGTTACGTCCGCACGAGGAAAAATACACCTTCTCAGCAGTTTTTGAATTAAATGATAAAGCGGAATTAAAGAACGCATGGTATGGTAGAACCGTTACTTACTCAGATCAACGTTTTGCCTATGAGGAAGCTCAAGAAATTATAGAAACTAAAGGAAATGCTATTCCGTCTGAAATCTCTTTAACAGGAGAAGCTTATACTGTGTCTCAAGAAATTGTTGATGCTATTTTAAAAATGGATGATTTAGCTAAAATTATGCGTGGTAAACGTATGAAAAATGGGGCTATATCTTTTGATAAAGTAGAAGTTAAATTCCATTTAAACGAGAATGCAGAACCAATTGGGGTTTTCTTTAAAGAAGGTAAAGATGCTAATAAATTAATTGAAGAATTTATGTTATTAGCTAACCGTAAAGTTTCTGAATTTATAGGAAAACAACAAAAAACATTTATTTACCGTACGCACGACGAACCGGATCAAGATAAGTTATTTAACCTACAAGGTATTATTGCTAAGTTTGGTTACAACATCAACTTTAAATCTAAAAAAACGGTTTCAGAAAGTTTAAATAATCTACTTGCAGAGGTTAATGGTAAAAGAGAGCAAAATCTGGTTGATACATTAACTATTAGAAGTATGAGTAAAGCAAACTACTCTGCACAAAACATTGGGCACTACGGTTTAGCTTTTGATTATTACTCGCATTTTACATCGCCAATTCGTAGATATCCAGACGTTATCGCACATCGATTATTGCAACATTATCTAGACGGAGGCGCATCTGTAGACGAAGAATTGGTAGAAAAACAATCGCTACATTGTTCTCAAATGGAAAGTTTAGCTGCACATGCAGAGCGTGACAGTATTAAATACATGCAAGTTAAATTTATGCAAGACCAAGGAGATAAAGAATTCTTGGGGGTTATTTCTGGAGTTACAGAATGGGGCATTTACGTTGAAGTTATTGAGAACAAGTGCGAAGGAATGGTAAGAATAAGAGAGATTAAAGACGACTATTATACTTTTGACGAAAAACAATATGCATTAGTTGGAGAAGTATCTAAAAATACCATTCAATTAGGTGACGAGGTTTGGGTTAAAGTTAAAAATGCGGACTTAGTTAAAAAACAATTGGACTTTCATTACATCAGAAAAAACAATTAATTAAAACGTAAAACAATGATAAACTATAAAACGTTAGTGTGCTTGTTAGCAACATCATTTGCTTTTGCACAAGATAAAATGACAAAACAAGTAGGGGAGTTTACCTCTATTAAATCTTTTGATAAAATCTCTGTAAAACTGGTAAAATCAACAGAAAATAAAGTTGAATTAGCAGGAGCAGAAAGTGAAAATGTAGAACTTGTAAATGACAACGGGGAACTAAAAGTAAAACTTAGAACCCAACGTATTTTAAAAGGGGAAGATGTTGTGGCTACGGTTTATCACTCAAAGGACATTTATGATATTACAGCTACAGAGGGATCTTACATCTCTAGCGATGATGTTTTTAAAACGGTAGATCTTAAATTATCAGCGAAAGAAGGGGCTGAAATTAAACTAAAAGTGGATGTTAAAAAACTAAACGGTTCTTTAACTACAGGAGGTAAAATTACGGTTGAAGGTACCGCACAAAATCAAGATTATGTGGTTAATGCAGGTTCTGTTTTAAAGGCTCAAAGTTTACTTTCTGAACAATGTAGTGTTACTAGTAATGCTGGAGGAGATGCTAATGTAACTGCTAGTGAATTAGTTGACGCTAAGGTTAGAGCTGGAGGGGTAATTACCATTTACGGAACACCAAAAGTTATAAACGAGAAAAAGGTAATGGGCGGAAAAATTAATAAAATGAAGTCTTAATCTTTTCGATATCCGCATTATAAAACTTATATTTGCTATCCTTATTCAAAATTAGTCAAATGTTAGACGATATTTTAACAGGAATACCTTTAGGTTTTTTCCTTAGTTTTATGATAGGTCCCGTATTTTTTGTGTTACTTGAAACAAGTATTACAAAAGGTGTTAAGGCTGCTCTTATATTTGATGTAGGTGTAATTTTAGCAGATATTGCTTTTATTTTAGTTGCCTATTTTACCAGTTATAAGCTCTTAGAAAAAATTAAAGACGATCCTATTATATTTATAATCGGAGGCTTAATAATGCTAAGTTATGGTGCAATTTCTTTATACTTAAACTATAAAACTAAGATTGTAGAAAGTGCCGAAAAAGAACAGCTAGAAGATGTAATGAATACTAAGAATTACATTGGATACTTTTTAAAAGGATTTGCTTTAAACTTTATCAATATTGGGGTTTTAGGATTTTGGTTAGGAATTTTACTAACCTTTGGACCTAAATTCGATATGGTCTCTTCGAGACTAATTGCGTTTTTCGCATCGGTTATTGGAGCCTATTTAGTTACAGATTTAGGTAAAATATTTTTAGCGAAACAGGTAAAAAGCAGACTAAATGCTCGAAACATTTTAAAAGTAAAGAAAATTAGCAGCTATGTTTTAATTGTATTTGGGGCTATTTTAATGTTCCAAGGTTTTTTTCCGAATGAGAAAGAAAAGATCAAAAATAAATTTGAAGAAATTAAAACGAGTGCTAAATTAGATATATAAAGCGAAGGACTATCCTTCGCTTTTTTTTTCATACATATACCTAACTTATGATCTATATAATTATAACATTACTCTTTCTTATTGCTTGCCTTGCAATTTATATACTTAATCTACCACAATTTGGTAAACGAGCTACTGGCGAAAGATTAAAAAGAATTAAAAATTCACCCCATTTTAAAAACGGGAGTTTTAAAAATTTAAATTATACTCCGGCTTTAGCGCAAGGATATTCTACCTACAAAGTATTTTGGAATTTTTTCTTTAAAACTTATCCAAACATCTTCCCGGCAAACGAAATTGCTCATGTTAAAACCGATCTTAAAAACATACCTATAAATCAAAATGTTTTGGTTTGGTTTGGTCACAGTTCCTACTACTTTCAACTACATGGTAAAAAGTATTTAGTAGATCCTGTATTTAGCGGAAATGTGTCTCCTTTACCAAGCAAAACTTCTCGCGCTTTTAATGGCAGTAACACTTACAATTGGAACGATATTCCGGAAATAGATTATTTACTGATTACACACGATCATTATGATCATTTGGATTATAAGTCTATTATTAACCTTAAATATAAAATTACTGAAGTTATATGTCCTTTAGGCGTTGGTAGTCATTTAGAGTATTGGGGGATCTCTTCTTCCAAAATAAAAGAAGGGGATTGGTTTGATACGTTTAATTTATCTTCTTCTTTAAAAATAACCATAACGCCAACCGCCATTTTGCTGGACGTATTAAAAGGAATGCTACATTATGGGGCTCTTTTGTTTTGGAAAGTCAAAATTTTAAAATGTACATTGGAGGAGATAGTGGTTACGATACCCATTTTAAATCCATTGGAGACCAATTTGGTCCTTTTGATTTTGCTTTGTTAGAGAATGGTCAATTTAACGAAGCATGGCATTATATACACATGTTTCCTGATGAACTTTTAAAGGCGGCTGATGATTTACAAGCGCGTCGTGTGATGCCTATCCATAACAGTAAATTTAAATTGGCACATCATCCCTGGAATGCGCCTATGGAAGAATTAGCACAATTAAATAAAAATAAAATGAATATGTGTACACCAAAAATAGGAGAGGCGGTTTACTTGGACAAACCAAATCAAACCTTTGATTTTTGGTGGAGATCATAAAAAAAGCTCGATTTGAATTATCAAATCGAGCTTTTTTATAACTATAAGAAATAAACACTATTTTCCTGGGAAAACAGCTTTACGTTTTTCTAAAAATGCAGTAGTTCCTTCTTTAAAATCTTCGGTAGCAAAACACTCCCCAAATTTTTTAATTTCTATACCGTATCCGTTTACACCATCTTTAAAGTTAGCATTTACAGCCTCAATAGCTTTACCAATAGCTACAGTTGAGTTTTTAGTGATTTTAGTTGCTAAACCTTTAGTAAAGTCTAAAAGTTCTGCAGGAGTAACTACGTAGTTAACTAAACCAAAAGTAAGTGCTGTAGGAGCATCAATCATACTTGCAGTCATAATCATTTCCATAGCTCTACCTTTTCCAACTAATTGTGTTAAACGTTGAGTACCTCCGTACCCCGGAATAACGCCTAAAGTAACTTCTGGTAATCCCATTTTAGCGTTATCAGACGCCACTCTAAAATGTGCGGCCATAGCTAATTCTAAACCTCCACCTAATGCAAAACCATTAACAGCTGCAATAACCGGTTTGTTTAAATTTTGTACGTAATCAAATAAAATTTCTTGACCTTTAGATGCTAAACGCTCTCCCTCTTGAGCTGAGAAATTTGCAAATTCAGAAATATCTGCTCCAGCTACAAAGGCTTTTTCTCCGCTCCCTGTAATAAGGATTACTTTCGTTGCTTCATCTTGGCTTAAAGCTTTAAATGCTTGGTGTAATTCTTCTATAGTTTGCTTGTTTAAAGCGTTTAATTTAGACGGACGATTAATTGTTATGGTTGATATAAAATCAGCAGTTTCAACTAATAAGTTTTCAAAGTTCATAATTAGTTTGTAGTATTTGTTTGTTTATAAATTTGTTTCGTTTGTTAAGGGTAATTTTACAGTAAATGTAGTACCTACACCTACTTCACTTTCAAAAGTTATACTTCCGTTATAACCTTCAATAATATTTTTAATGATTCCTAAACCTAAGCCCATACCTACGGCTTTAGTAGTAAATTTAGGTTCAAATATTCTACTTTTATTTTCGATTGAAATACCTTTACCGTTATCCTGAACTTCAATTTGTGCAAATCCGTTAATTCTAGAAACGGTTACATTTACAAATTTTTCTTCTCGATCTAACGATATAGCTTGAGTAGCATTTTTTACTAAATTAGTAATAATTCTGATAAGTTGGGTACGATCCATTGAAGTTATTATCTCCTCCTCAGAAGATCTGAAATGAATATAATCTTCATTAAATATTTCTAAGGCTAATTGTACAACATAAACTACGTTTAAAGTTTCGTTTTGCTGAACCGGTAACGAGGCAAAGTTAGAAAATGCAGAAGCCACCGCTGACATGGTATCTATTTGCTGAATTAACGTATTGGAGTAATCTTTTAATTTTTGATTGATGTTTGGATCCTCCGGGTTAAATCGTCTCTCAAAACTTTGAACCGTTAATCGCATTGGGGTTAACGGATTTTTAATTTCGTGAGCTACTTGTTTGGCCATTTCTCGCCAAGCATTTTCACGTTCTGATTTTGCTAACAAAGCTGCCGATTGTTCTAACTCATCTACCATTGAGTTGTAAGAAGTAATTAAGCCCTTAATCTCGGTGCTTGTGTTACGATCTATTGGTAAGGTTTCATTCTTTTTATTTAACTGCGTAAGTTTAAGCTTTTCAGTAATAATTTGAATTGGTTTTGTAACATAACTAGAAATGATATAAGCAAAGATTATAGTAAAAATCAACATTACAATATAAACCTGTACAAAACGATACATAAAGTTTTGCATACCATTTTCGTAAAAACTAGTTTCCTCAACATAAGGCAGTGAAAGGATCCCTAGAGTTTTAAATTTATTATCCTTTAAATAGGTATATGCCGTTCGGTTTCTAACGCCTTTAATCAATTTTAAATCTACAAATCGCTTTTGAGTCGAAGATTCAAGAATTTTAATGATCATTGGGTTTACGGTTCTCGAAAAAGTATCTACAGCAAAAACACCTTTTGAGGAAATTAGGGATTTACCGTTTAAATCGTGAATATTAATTTCGATAGCGTGAATGTTGGCTAACTCGTAAATTTTATCTTTAAAAATTAAGGGAAGATTATCTGTTGTTAAAGGATAAGTTGTAGTAGCTAAAATGTAGTTTATATGCTCTGTAATCGCATTTTCTTTTCGCTCCAATCGATCGTTATGGTAAACTCTTGTTTCTTTTTTAAATTGAAATATAGAAACAAAACCTATTAATATAGAAGCAATAAGGGTTAGGAATATCATTGCAAAGAATATTCTAACCCTTAAGGAACTTTCTGCTATTTTAGAAATAATTGACATGTATTATTCGCCGCGTTTTTCTCTGACTTTTTTGTAGTATTTATAGCCTATCATTAACAACATCATAAAACCTATAATACCTACTACACCAAAAATCCAGTTTAAAGAATCTTTTAAGATTACTAAAAATACAACTGAAAATAATATTACAGTTGCACCCTCATTCCAGATTCTAAAATACGAAGAAGTTTTGGTTAATGTGCCATCTTCTATCTGTTTTACAAATTGATGACATTTGTAATGATAAACCCATAAAAGTAAAACAAACGCCAGCTTAACATGCATCCACGGCTGTTGTAACCAAATAGGAGTATCTATTAACATCCCTAAACCAAACAAAGTTGCTAAAACAGCTGCTGGCCAGGTTATTATAAACCACAACCTATTGGACATAATTTTATATTGATTTGCCAATATAGATTGCTCTGGTTCTGGTTTTAGTTTAGCTTCTGCATAATACACAAAAAGCCGAACAATATAAAAAAGTCCGGCAAACCAACATACAACAAAAATTATATGTAGTGCTTTTAAATATAAATACATCGTATGTTATTTATTAATCCATTGGTTAATCCATCCAGCCATAACATCCATCCAGCTGTCACGATCGTTTAAACACGGGATCATTTTAAATTCTTCTCCACCGTTTTCTTTAAACTCTTTACCAGCTTCCATTTCAATTTCTTCCAAAGTCTCAATACAGTCTGCAACAAAGGCTGGAGTAACTACTGCAATTTTTTTAACCCCTTGCTGAGCTAATTTAACCACAGTCTCGTCCGTAAAAGGTTGTAACCATTTATCGATTCCTAATCTAGATTGAAATGTTTGTGTATATTTTCCTTCTGGGATACCTAACGTTTCTATCACCTGACGTGTTGTTTCCGTACACTGATGGCGGTAACAGAACTCATGTGCTGCAGATTTTACTTTACAACATGTATTGTCTATAGTACAATGAGATTTAGTAACATCTGATTTTTTTATGTGACGCTCCGGAACTCCGTGATAAGAAAAAAGTAAATGGTCGTAATCATACGTATCCAGAGTTTCTTTAACTACTTTAGAAAGTTCTTCTACATAGCCTTCTCTATTATAAAAAGAATTTACCTGGGAGAACTTCATGTCAGGGAATTTTGCTTTGCGAATTTTTTCTGCCAAAACTAAGATCGTTTCAGTTGTAGCCATGGCAAACTGAGGGTAAAGCGGAAATAATAATACCTCTTTTACACCTTTATTATATAGTTCTTGTAAACCAGACTCGATAGACGGATTACCATAACGCATAGCTAATGCAACAGGGACATCTACACGTTCTTGAATTTTTTTATGAGTTCGTTTTGATATAACCATTAAAGGAGACCCTTCGTCCCACCATATTTTTTTATACGCAGCTGCAGATTTTGCCGGACGTTTACGTAAAATAATCCCTCTTACAATAAAAGCACGTAATAAATAAGGCATGTCTATAACACGCTCATCCATTAAAAATTCATCTAAATAGGGTTTTACCGCTTCGGGTGTTGGTGCATCTGGCGAACCTAGATTTACTAATAAAACTCCTTTCATAGTATATGTTTTTTACAAAAATACAATCCGCAAAACTGCTAATTGCATCGTTATTATATTTTTTTGTTGTATTTGTATTGATAAAATTTATTGTTTACTGCTTAGGGACATTACATATTTTTTAGGTGTAATGCCAAACTTCTTTTTAAAAGCAGAAATAAAATGGCTCGAAGTACTGTAACCAATTTTTAAACCGACTTCGTTTACATTATAAGATCCAGAATCTAATAATTGTCGAGCGTATTCTAACTTATAATCCAATAAAAAACCGTAAACAGAATCCCCGTATATTTGTTTAAAACCTAATTTAAGTTTCTTTAAAGTCAAACCTACTTGATCAGATAAATCTTGTAAACTTGGAGGCTCAGCCATGTTTGCAATAACAATTTCTTTAACACGCTTAAGTTTTAAAACATTTTCTTCGTCCACTAAAAACGGACATTGTTCCATATTAGTTGGGTCATCCGTTTTATTAAAAACTAAACTTAACAACTCATAAGCCTTGCCTTTATAATATAGATTTTTTATTGAAGGGTTTAAATTAAAATGAAACATCTGATTAAGAACTATAGCCATAGCAGGTGTTACACTTTCTTCCGTATAATATTTTTTATCGATATTTTCTTTCGATAAGAAAGGTATAGCGTGAGAAAAACTAGAAAATAAACTGTGGAATTTTGTAATAGAAATTAAAAGCGTAACAATCCAAGATTTTGGTTCTATTAATAAATGAATAGGTAATTCTTTTTGTGGATTATATAAAAGCAGAGCTTTTTCTTCCTTTAAATCCATTTGATAGGTGCCCTGATTAAAGATAAACTTACCAGAACCCTTTAAAACAAAGTGAAATTGAAGTAAACTATGGGTCACATTACGTTGAATTGATTTTGCGATATCACTATCATTTTGTGATCGTAACAATATAAAATCATCTTCAATCCTTATTTCTTCATGAAACTCATTCATAATAAAACCATTTATAGTAAATAAACATATTTAATTAAAAAAAATTGGGTATTAACTATAAATAAACTCTATAATTTAATAAATTTTAATTAACCCATGTTATCTAAATTTAAGTAAAAAAGTAATTACTTTTGCAAATATAACATGAACTTGTAGCGTTATTTTTAAAATTAAGATTTTTTTTATTTTTTAAAACTTATTTAGATTAATTCTAAACAAAGAGGTTTAGACCACCTTATTTTTCAGGTACTAACCAAAAAACAACGCTAAAAGTAAAAATACAACCTAAAAAATCACGCAGCGTTACAAATAGACCTTTAAGCGTTATTTTTTTAAAAAAGGTAATAATACTTTTGTATCACATTTTGAATAAGTGTAAACGATGGAAAATAATAACAACGCAAAGCATACTACTTTTTACGCAATTGGCCTTAGCTACAAAAAAGCGGATGCTGAGATGCGTGGTAAATTTAGCTTAGATCAAACAGCTAAACAAAAAGTATTAGAGCAAGCAAAAAGAGAAGGAATAGAGAGCTTAATTGTTATCTCTACATGTAATAGAACAGAAATCTATGGTTATGCACAACACCCTTTTCAATTAATAAAATTACTTACTGAAAACAGTAACGGAACTTTAGAGGAATTCCAAAAAATTGCTTACGTTTTAAAAAATAACGAAGCAACAACTCACTTATTTAAAGTAGGAACAGGATTAGATAGTCAAATTTTAGGTGATTTCGAAATCATCGCTCAGGTAAAAAATGCTTTTATGGAGAGTAAAGCTATGGGCTTAACAAACTCCTATTTAGAGCGTTTAGCTAATTCTGTAATCCAAGCTTCTAAACGAATTAAAAACGAAACCGAAATATCATCTGGTGCTACTTCAGTATCTTTTGCATCGGTACAATATATCTTTAAAAACGTTCCCGATTTAGACAATAAAAACATTCTACTTTTTGGAACCGGAAAAATTGGTCGTAATACGTGCGAAAACTTAGTTAAACACACTAAAAATGACCAAATTACATTAATTAACAGAACCCGAGATAAAGCTGAAAAAATTGCAGGTAAATTTGATTTAATTGTTAAAGATTATGCAGATTTACAAACTGAAATTCAAAGAGCAGATGTTTTAGTAGTTGCCACAGGTGCACAAAACCCAACGGTAGATAAAACAATTTTAAACTTAAAAAAACCGCTTTTAATTTTAGATTTATCCGTTCCTAAAAATGTAAATGAAAACGTGTTAGAAAATCCTATGGTTACGTTAGTACACATGGATCAACTTTCACAAATCACGGACGAAACTTTAGAGAATAGAAAAAAACACATTCCGCATGCGGAACAAATTATAAAAGAAGTTCAAGACGAATTTATTGATTGGACTAAAGCTCGAAAATTTGCTCCAACTATTAATGCTTTAAAAGATAAATTAAACGCTATGAAGGATAGCGAACTTAACTTTCATCGCAAAAAAATGTCAAATTTTGACGAACAACAAGCGGAATTAATCAGTAATCGCATCATTCAAAAAATTACCTCACAGTTTGCAAGTCATTTAAAAGACGACAACACATCTGTAGATGAAAGTATTGAGTGGATTAGCAAAGTTTTTCAATTAGCAACTATTGACAATGAGTAAAGTAATTCGCATTGGTACTAGAGATAGCGAACTAGCCTTATGGCAAGCTCATACTGTACAAAAAAAATTAAACGATTTAGGCTATAAAACAGAAATTGTAGCTGTAAAATCTCAAGGAGATATCATTTTAGATAAACCTTTATATGAACTAGGTATTACTGGAATTTTTACTAAAACTCTAGATATTGCCATGTTAGCAGGTCAAGTGGATATTGCGGTTCATTCCATGAAGGATGTTCCAACAGCACTTCCTCAAGGTATTGTACAAGCAGCGGTTCTAGAAAGAGCTAAAACTGTAGACATTTTAGTACACAAAGGGAATTTAGATTTTCTTGAAACTCAAGGAACTATTGCTACAGGGTCTTTACGCAGAAAAGCGCAGTGGTTAAGCAAATATCCGCAACATAACGTGGAAGATTTACGTGGAAATGTAAATACACGTATGCAAAAACTACAAGACAACTCTTGGAATGGAGCTATTTTTGCAGCAGCAGGTTTAGAAAGAATCAACCTAAAACCCTCTGAATTTATCGATTTAGATTGGATGATTCCAGCTCCAGCACAAGGCGCAATGCTTGTTGTAGCTATGGAAAATGATGATTTTACTTTAGATGCTTTATCGCATTTAAATGATATTGAAACTGAAATTGCTGTAGCTATTGAACGTCAATTTTTAAGAACTTTAGAGGGCGGATGTACAGCTCCAATTGGTGCAGTAGCTCGTTATAACGATATCGATGACACTATTGAGTTTAAGGGTTGTTTACATTCTTTAGACGGTTCTCAAAAATTCGAAATCAATAAAGTTGTTCCGATTGAAGAATGGAAGAAATTAGGTTTTAACTGTGCTAAAGAAATTTTAGATAACGGAGGAGCCCAATTAATGGAACAAATCAAGACACAAATAACTAAAAAGTAATGCTTAAAGAAATCCGAGTTTTATCTACCAAAAAACTTCTTTTTAATCAAAAACAGTTTTTGCTTAATGCCGGATTTAGTGTTCTTGAGGCGGATTTTATTTCCATTAAAGAATTACCTTTTACATTACAAAATACACCTAGCTTGTTACTTTTTACCTCACAAAATGCTGTAAAAAGTGTACTTAAAAACCCAAATAGTAATTTTTTAAAAACTGTTCCTTGCGTTTGCGTAGGTATAAAGACAAAAAATCTTTTAGAAAATTCTGGTTTTAAAGTACTAGCCATGAAAGAGTACGCCGAGGAATTAGCCCCTATAATACAAAGTAGTTTTAATACCTTTGAAATTGCTTTTTTTGCAGGAAATATTCGCAGAGATATACTTCCAAACGCTTTAAATCAAGCAGCTATTAATTTTACGGAATATACGGTTTACCAAAACTCTTCTTCCCAAATTAAAATTAATACACCAGTGGATGCTTTATTGTTTTACAGCCCCTCTGGAATTAAAAGTTATTTAAAAGAAAATACAATTACCCATCAGGTTTGTTTTTGCATTGGTACAACAACTGCCCAAGCATTAAACGGAATTACAAATAACATTGTAATTGCCAACCAACAAACCATTGAGAACGTAATTATACAATGCATAAATTATTATAAAAAATAGTTCGTAGCTGGTAACTGTTAGCTATCTACTGTAAACTTATCAAAATATGTTAAAAAACGATTTATTTCTAAGAGCTCTTAAAGGAGAAACGGTTGAAAGACCTCCGGTATGGATGATGCGTCAAGCAGGACGTTATTTACCAGAATTCCGTGCATTACGTGACAAGTATGATTTCTTTACACGTTGTAAAACTCCTGAATTAGCTTCAGAAATTACCGTTCAACCTATCCGTATCGTTAAACCAGATGCAGCTATTTTATTTTCTGATATCTTAGTTGTACCTCAAGCCATGGGAATCGATGTAGAGTTAAAAGATAACATCGGGCCAATTATCCCTAACCCAATCCGTTCTATGAAGGATGTAGAGCAAGTTTACATTCCGGACATCAATGAAAGTTTAGGTTACGTTATGGACGCTATTGACATGACTAAAGACATGTTAAATAACGAAGTACCTTTAATTGGTTTTGCTGGTTCTCCATGGACAATTTTTTGTTATGCGGTAGAAGGTAAAGGATCTAAATCATATGATAAAGCAAAAGGTTTCTGTTTTTCTGAACCTGTAGCTGCACATGCTTTATTACAAAAAATTACAGATACTACTATTCTTTATTTAAAAGAAAAAGTAAAACACGGAGTTAATGCTGTACAAATTTTTGATTCTTGGGGAGGTATGTTATCTCCAGTAGATTATCAAGAATTCTCTTGGAAATACATCAACCAAATCGTTGAGGCTTTAGCTGACGAAATTCCAGTAATTGTATTTGGAAAAGGTTGTTGGTTTGCTCTTGGAGATATGGCTAAATCTAAAGCATCTGCATTAGGAGTAGACTGGACATGTTCACCAAAAACAGCTCGTGCGTTAACAGGTGGAAATATCACATTACAAGGAAACTTTGATCCTTCTCGTTTATTATCACCAATTCCAACCATCAAGAAAATGGTTCATGAAATGATTGACGAATTTGGAAAAGAAAAATACATTGTAAACTTAGGACATGGTATTTTACCTAACATTCCGGTAGATCACGCAAAAGCATTTATCGAAGCGGTAAAAGAATATAACAAATAATAAAATCCTACAAGGTTTACGAATCTTGTAGGATTTTTTTCTTACAAGAGATATACCTTAATTTCTACAAAATGAAAGAAAAATTTTATCAATATATCCAGCAATTACAAGATACCATTACTTCTAAATTAGAAGAAATAGACGGTGTTGCTAAATTTCAACAAGATTTATGGGAGCGACCAGAAGGTGGCGGTGGTAGAACACGCGTTATCGAAAACGGAGCTATTTTTGAAAAAGGTGGAGTAAATATATCTGCTGTTGAAGGTCATTTACCAGAAGCGATGCAAAAAGCGTTTAACGTAGGTGATGTTGATTTTTTTGCTTGCGGATTAAGTTTGGTTTTACATCCTAAAAACCCAATGGTTCCTACAGTTCACGCCAATTGGAGGTATTTTGAAATGTATGATAAAACAGGAACTAAAGTAGGTTCTTGGTTTGGAGGAGGTCAAGATTTAACGCCGTATTATTTATTTGAAGAAGATGCGATTCATTTTCACCAAGTATGTAAAAATGCGTGCGACAAACACAATCCAGAATTTTATCCAAAATACAAAAAAGTATGTGATGAATATTTCTGGAACACTCACCGTCATGAAGCGCGTGGAATTGGAGGTTTATTCTTTGACCATTTAGTGGAAACGGATGAAATGTCAATGGAAAACTGGTACGATTTCGTAACAGAAGTAGGTAATAGTTTCTTAGAAAGTTACGTTCCAATTGTAGAACGTAGAAAAGATTTAGCATACTCAGAAGCAAACAGAACGTGGCAAGAAATTCGTAGAGGTCGTTATGTTGAATTTAATTTAGTTCACGATAGAGGAACTATTTTCGGATTAAAAACCAACGGACGTATCGAATCGATTTTAATGAGTTTACCACCACACGTACAATGGGTGTACGATCATCATCCAGAACCAGGAAGCGAAGAAGAGAAATTGATTAAGGTATTAGCTGAACCGAAAGCTTGGTTGTAATCTAATAGTTTACTAGAACTACTAGTCATCCTCAACTTCTTTCAGGATATCAATAAAGAGAATGAGAAGCTGAACTAAATTCAGCTTGGAAGTATTATTTTAGATCATCTTGTCATTCCGACGAAGGAGGAATCTAAAAGATTCTTCACTCCATTACATTCCGTTCAAAATGACAAATATTAATAAAACCATCTAATAACTCAATTCTAAAAGCTATTAGCTAAAAAAATAAACAAAATGTTCCCATTACACAGAGGTAGAAGATTAAGACAAAACGAATCAATAAGAAGTTTGGTTCGTGAAACAAGTTTAAGTCCAGCAGATTTTATGTTCCCAATGTTTATTGTGGAAGGTGAAAATCAACAAATCGAGATTCCATCAATGCCTGGAATTTACCGTCGCTCTATAGATTTAACGGTAAAAGAAGTTCAAGAGTTATTTGATTTAGGAATTCGTGCTGTAAATATTTACGTAAAAGTAAGCGACGATTTAAAAGACAATACAGGTAAAGAAGCTTGGAACCCAGAAGGGTTAATGCAACGTGCCATTCGCGCTATTAAAGCGGCTGTACCAGAAATGATCGTTATGCCAGACGTAGCATTAGATCCTTATTCTATGTACGGACACGACGGTATCATTAAAAACGGTGATATCGAAAACGATTCGACTGTTGAAGCTTTAGTAAAAATGGCTGTTTCACATGCAGAAGCTGGAGCTGATTTCGTAGCGCCTTCTGATATGATGGACGGACGTATTTTACGTTTACGCGAAGGTTTAGACAAAGCAGGATTTGTGAATGTTGGTATTATGAGTTATTCTGCAAAATACGCATCTGCGTTTTACGGACCTTTCCGTGATGCACTAGACTCTGCACCTAAAGAAACAGGTGAAGTTGTTCCTAAAGACAAAAAAACATACCAAATGGATTATGCCAACCGTATCGAAGCTATTAAAGAAGCGGTTTGGGATGCAGAAGAAGGTGCTGATATGGTTATGGTAAAACCGGGAACTGCTTATTTAGATATTGTTCGTGAGGTAAAAGACAATGTAAATATTCCTGTAGCTGTTTATCACGTTTCGGGTGAATATGCTATGATCAAAGCAGCTGCTGAAAAAGGTTGGTTGGATCACGACAAAATTATGATGGAGCAATTGATGTGTATTAAACGTGCAGGCGCAAGTTTAATTTCTACTTATTTTGCAAAAGAAGCGGCAATTTTATTAAACCAAAAATAAGATGAAACACCTTATATTACTTTTAAGTTTTGCTTTAACTATTGTTTCTTGTGGTAAAACAGAAGAAAAAAAAGAAGCGCTTTATCCTGAAAAAGAATTAAGTGCAGAGGAGCAAAAAATTGCTTGGGGTAAAGAACTTTTTGAAGGATCTAAGGCTACTTGTTACAGTTGCCACAGACCAGATAAAAAAGTTATTGGACCAAGTATTGCTGAGATTGCTAAAATCTACAAAGAACAAAATGGAGACATGAAAGCTTTTTTATTAGAGAAAGCTGAGCCAATTGTAGATCCTAAGCAATACGCAACCATGAAAACAAATTTTAATGTAACTAAAAATCTTCCGGAAGAAGAGTTAGAGGCTATAATTGCTTATATGATGAGTTACTAAACTTTATATTTTAAATTGAAGTCAGCTTTTATAAGCTGACTTTTTTTTGCCCAAGCCTTTACTCTTAGCCCTGATAGAGCCGGTATCCTTTTTAAAAGATTTTTACGTTATGTATGTTGTCTTTTAAAAAGATAAAGGCGAAAGCAGGAACGAACCAAAATTTTAAACCCAAATGTTAACTGCTTCTTAAAAAAATTAATTATATTTATGTAAACACTTGTAATTATGCGATTTATTTGGAAATTCTTTAAAGTAGTTGTCCTACTTATTATAGTACTTATTGCCGGGCTTTATTTAACCAATACAAACTATTTAATTAAAGCTGTGAGTACCATTTACCTAAACGGTTATAAAACGGCTTTTTTAGACGATTACAACTATTTTGATAATAGAAAAGTAAAAGCAGGTACGCCACAACCTTGGGATATGGCTACAGATTACAATAGCGTTGAGGAAACTAAAGAACTTTTAGACACACATGTTGGATTAAAAACAACCGCATTTGTCATAATTAAAAACGATAGTATTTGGCACGAAAGTTATTTTGACGGTTATGGAAAAGATAGTAAAAGTAACTCGTTCTCTATGGCTAAAAGTATAACTTCTGCGGCTTTGGGTAAAGCGCTGGAAGAAGGTTTTATTAAAAGTTTGGATCAAAAAGTGGTAGATTTTTTCCCAGATTTAAAAGGTCCATACGCAAAAGATGTAACCGTAGGTGACTTAAGTAGCATGAGCAGCGGGATGGAGTGGGATGAACGTTATAGTGCTCCAACAAGTGTAACAACTAAGGCTTATTTTTACAATCATTTACGAGATATGATGCTTGAGATCCCCTTTGTAACACCTCCGGGTAAAAAATTTTCATACCAAAGCGGCGATACTCAATTGTTAGCCATGGTTATAGAAAAGGCAACGGGACAAAATTTGGCAAATTATGTGTCAGAAAAATTTTGGAAACCAATGGGAGCGGAGCATGAGGCGTTATGGCAATTGGATTCAGAAATTTCTGGATTAGAAAAGGCGTATTGTTGTTTTGCCTCTAACGCACGTGATTTTGCACGTTTTGGAAAACTGTATAAAGATTTTGGAAAATGGAACGGAAAACAACTTTTAGATAGTAGTTTTGTAGCTAAAAGTATAGTGCCGCGCTTTAAAGATGGGCCAGAGTATGGTTACGGCTGGTGGTTGCATACGTATTTAAATAAAAAAATGTTTTATATGCGTGGTCATTTGGGTCAGTTTGTTATTGTTGTTCCTGAGGATGATTTAATTATTGTTAGATTAGGGCATATAAAAGGTTTACAAACAGAAACAGATCCTCATTCTAATGACTTTTATGTATATGTAGCAGAGGCTTATAAAATGCTTGAAAAACGTAATAACAAAAATGCAAACTAGAATAGATTTACAAAATATTGTTTTTTTAGATATTGAAACGGTTCCGGAATTTGAAAACTTTAATGAGGTTGATGCAACTACGCAACAATTATTTGAAGCTAAAACGGCGTATCAAAGAAAAGAAGAATTAACAGCGGAAGAATTTTACGAGAAAGCAGGAATTTGGGCTGAATTTGGTAAGATAATTTGTATCTCGGTTGGTTATTTTACTTACAAAAACGGTGAAAAATATTTTAGAGTTACTAGTTTACATGGTAATGAAGAACAAATTTTAAAGGATTTTTATAATTTACTCCAAAATTACTTTAATACGCCAGCGCATATTTTGTGTGGGCATAACAGTAAGGAATTCGATATCCCATTTATTGCTCGTAGGTATTTAATAAACGGACTAAAATTGCCAGAAAAATTAAATTTGTTTGGAAAAAAACCGTGGGAAATTCCGCATTTGGACACTTTAGAACTTTGGAAGTTTGGCGATTACAAACATTTTACCTCTTTAAAGTTATTAACCCATGTATTGGGAATCCCATCGCCTAAGGACGATATTGATGGAAGCCAAGTAGCAAATGTTTATTATAAGGAAAAGGATATTGACCGTATAGTTTCCTATTGCGAAAAAGACGTAATAGCCACTGCCCAAGTGTACTTACGTTTAACTAACCAACCCCTTTTAGAAGAGGAAAATATTATTAAAGTGTAAATTTTTTAAAAAAACTTCGAATTTTATTTGGTGGTTAAAAAATTTATTCAGAATTTTGAAAACATCAAATATAGATACAAAGACGAATAAAAAAATGAACGCAATTAATTTTACATATAAACATAATTATAAGCAGATGTGTTTTTCGCATATGTGCTTGGCTTTATATATTATGTAAGTAAACGTGTTCTGTTTAAAATATATCATATAAAGCCTCGCCAATTTACTTGTCGAGGCTTTTTTCTTTAAAATAAATTAATCGTCAAAATAAAAAATTATGTTACAATTAGGTTTAAATACAAATAATAAGTGTATTAAGTCGTGGATGTATATCCGCCAGGGGACCTATTGTAAATAAGATGTGTATATTAGTTGTTATAGATATTTTTTTTAAGGTCCCATAGGCATTTGCTTGTGGGACTTTTTTATTAGCAGAAGTTTTGCCCAAGGGCATTTTTATATAGAAGAACATATTAGAAGTAGAATTAAAACTTTAGAAATTATGAGTAGACAAGTAGTAAACGTATTAGGCTTTTCGAGCAATGAAAACCAATTTGTAGTAAAATCACAAAACTTTTCAGTGAAAATTAATAACCAAATGGTAAATGCTGAATCAGAGCATCCAAGTCCAATTGAGTATTTATTATCTGGAATTGCAGGTAGTATTAATGCTACAGGTCAAATTGTTGCCAAAGAGCTAAATATGGATTTAAAATCTATTCAAGTTGAAATTTCTGGAGAAATAGAGTCTAAAAAATTTGAAGGGGAAAAAACACGATCTCGAGCAGGATTACGTGCTATAGAGGTCGTCATAAAACCTACTTCTAACGCTTCTATACCTACTCTAAAATTATGGATGGACACGGTTAAAGAAAGATGTCCTATTTACGATAACCTAATTAATAATACACCCGTAAGTATTTCATTAGTTAAAGATTATTTTCAGCAAAATGTTGCGTAATCTATAGGATTATGAAAATTTAATATTTTGTAATGTTTGTTTGTTTAGTTTGAAAACCTCTTCTATCCAGAAGAGGTTTTTTTATAGTATATTTGATATAGAATTTATTTTAATCCCATGGAAAATCCTACTCCTTTGTTACAATATAATCAAGTTTCTATATCTTTTTTAAATCAAAAAGAATGGAAAAAAGTATTGTTTGATACCTCATTTAGTGTTCTACCAAATGAAATATTAGGAATTGTAGGCGAATCCGGTTCGGGTAAATCCATAACCTCTTTAGCTGCTATGGGGTTATTACCTCAGGACAAAACTAAAATAGAAGGTTCTATAAAATTTAAGCAACAAGAAATTAAAGGCTTAACAGACAAACAATGGCAACAAATTAGAGGTAAATCTATAGCCATGATTTTCCAAGAACCTATGAGTTCCTTAAACCCTTCCATGAAATGTGGGGAGCAAGTGGCCGAAATTTTAAAACAACATACATCGTTAACCTCAACACAAATTAAGCAAGAAGTCATTAACTTATTTAATAAAGTTAAATTACCTCTACCAGAGGTAACCTATTCTAAATACCCACATCAACTATCCGGCGGACAAAAGCAACGTGTAATGATTGCAATGGCAATTGCCTGTAAACCCGATTTATTAATAGCAGACGAACCCACAACAGCTTTAGATGTAACCGTTCAAAAAGAAATTATTTTATTATTGAAAGAGTTACAAAAAGAGACTAAAATGTCTATTATTTTTATTACTCATGATTTGTCTTTGTTGTCAGAGATAGCCGATCGTGTTTTAGTTATGTTTAGAGGAGAGTTGGTAGAACAAGGTGCCGCAAAAGAAATATTTAACAATCCACAACAAACTTATACCAAAGCCCTTATAGCCTCTAGACCGAGTTTAGATGTACGATTAAAAAGGTTACCAACCATTCAAGATTTTTTAGAAAACAAAGTTATTGAGGAGGAGGTAACAAATACTCAGCGTAAACAAAATCAAGAAAAGTTATATAAACAATCTCCATTACTTGAAGTTATTAATGTAGAGAAAGAATATTTTAACACTGCCGGATTTTTTGGTAAAAAACAAAGTTTTAAAGCCGTTAATAACGTATCCTTTAAAATTTATGAAGGAGAAACGGTTGGTCTAGTAGGAGAGTCTGGATGCGGAAAATCAACACTGGGTAATACTATTCTACAATTAGATAAGGCAACAGCTGGAAAAATAATTTACAAAGGTAAAGACATTACCCATTGTAGTAAAACTGAGTTAAAAGAATTACGTAAGGAGATTCAAATTATATTTCAGGACCCTTATTCCTCTTTAAATCCAAGATTAACTGTGGGTCGTGCCATAATGGAACCTATGCAAGTGCATAAATTGTATAAAAACGATAAGGAGAGAAAAGCCAAAACCATAGAGATTTTAGAGCGCGTGGGGCTAGGAGAGGAGCATTTTGATCGATATCCCCATGAATTTTCTGGAGGTCAACGCCAACGTGTGGGAATAGCTCGTACCATAGCATTACAGCCTAAGGTTATTGTTTGTGATGAGTCGGTTTCAGCACTCGATATTTCTGTACAGGCTCAAGTATTAAATCTTTTAAATGAATTAAAGGAGAATTTTGGTTTTACCTACGTCTTTATTTCTCATGATCTAGCAGTAGTTAAGTACTTTTCAGATCAAGTTTTGGTAATGAATAAAGGTAGAATTGAAGAAATGGCTGATGCTGACGAAATTTATGCTAATCCTCAAAAAGAATATACAAAAAAGTTAATTAACGCTATACCAAAAGGATAAATTTACTAATATCTATTAAAAGCAGACAAAGTATAAGTTATTTCTATTCAGATAGATATATTACTTAAAATGAATCTAAATTAGATAAAATAACATTTGTTTAAAAGTCTAAAAACGCCTTGTTTTATTGTTATTTAGTAAATTTACCAATCTTAAAAATTAAATCAGAATGTCAGATTTTATATATCAGGATTCATTTCCTATCCAAAAAGATGATACTCAGTATCGTAAAATTACTTCAGATTACGTAAAAGTTGAAAAATTAGGAGAACGCGAAATATTAACTGTAGATCCTAAAGGATTAGAATTATTAGCGGAAGTTGCCATGACAGACGTATCTTTTATGTTACGTACAGCTCACTTAGAAAAACTACGCGCGATTATTGACGATCCAGAAGCAACAGATAACGATCGTTTCGTAGCTTATAATTTATTACAAAACGCTGCTGTAGCAGTTAATGGAGAATTACCATCTTGCCAAGATACAGGAACGGCGATTGTAATGGGTAAAAAAGGTGAAAATGTTTATACTGGAATTGATGATGCTGAAGCTTTATCTAAAGGTATTTACAACACATATGTTAATAAGAATTTAAGATACTCTCAAATTGTACCAATCTCAATGTTTGAGGAGAAAAACTCAGGATCAAACTTACCGGCACAAATTGATATCTACTCTAAAAAAGGAAATTCTTATGAATTCTTATTTTTAGCAAAAGGAGGAGGATCTGCTAACAAAACCTTCCTTTACCAACAAACAAAATCGTTATTAAACGAGAAGTCTTTAGAGGCGTTTATTAAAGCTAAAATTATGGATTTAGGAACAGCTGCATGCCCTCCTTACCATTTAGCCTTAGTAATTGGTGGAACATCTGCCGAATCTAACTTAGCAACCGTTAAAAAAGCATCTGCAGGTTATTACGACAATTTACCAACAAGTGGTAATATGGCAGGACAAGCGTTTCGTGATTTAGCGTGGGAAAAAAGAGTACAGGAAATTTGTCAAGAATCTGGAGTAGGTGCACAATTTGGTGGTAAATACCTAGTACACGACGTTCGTGTAATACGTTTACCTCGTCACGCGGCATCTTGTCCCGTTGGTTTAGGTGTTTCTTGTTCTGCGGACAGAAATATTAAAGGTAAAATTACAGCTGAAGGTATTTTTGTTGAACAATTAGAAGCTAACCCAGCTCGATTATTACCTGAAACGGCTCCGCATTTAGAAGCTCCAGTTAACATTGATTTAAATCAACCTATGGCTGATATTTTAGCAGAGTTAACAAAATACCCTATTAAAACTCGTTTAATGTTAAACGGAACTGTAATTGTTGCACGAGATATTGCTCATGCTAAAATTAAAGAAATGTTAGATAACGGGCAACCAATGCCAGAGTACTTTAAAAATCACCCGGTTTATTATGCTGGACCTGCAAAAACTCCAACAGGAATGGCTTCAGGATCTTTTGGACCAACTACTGCTGGACGTATGGACAGCTACGTAGACCAATTCCAGGCAGCTGGTGGTTCTATGATTATGTTAGCTAAAGGTAACCGTTCTCAACAAGTTACAGATGCGTGTGCTAAACACGGAGGTTTTTACCTTGGATCTATTGGTGGACCGGCTGCTATTTTAGCACAGGATAACATTTTAAATGTTGAAGTAGTTGATTTCCCAGAGTTAGGAATGGAAGCTGTACGTAAAATTACAGTTAAAGATTTCCCTGCTTTCATTATTACGGATGACAAAGGAAACGACTTTTTCCAAAACTTATAATAAGCAATACCTATATATATTTAAGCCTCTTTGTTATGCAAAGAGGCTTTTTTTATTTATAAAAATAATTTTGGTTAGATATTTGCAGTTATACTTATAAACAAATTGATTATGAAAAAAAGTATTGTACTTATAGCTATAGCAACTATTTGCTTAACTACAACAAGCTGCTCTAGTTTTAAGGATAAAGGTTTAACGGACTATTACACTTTATACGATAAAAAAATTGATAAAATAAAAGTTCCTCCGTTTTTATTAAATACGTTAGCAGGAAAGGCTGAATTAAAACCAATATTGAAATACATACAATCTGCAGAATTGGTTACTGTAAACAATGCAACATCTAAAATGAAGAAAAATTTACAATCTGCTATTAAATACGATCAATTTCAAAAATATTTTGATTTTAATTTAGCAGGTGAACCTATAACAATGTATGCTATTGAAGAAAATGAAGTGGTTAAAAATATAATTTTCAGCATTCAAAGCGGAGAAAATATTAAACTAATAGATGCAAAGGTGAATGTCCCTTTTAGCGAGTTCGAAAAAGTACTAAGTAAGTTATAAAACAAATAAGTAATTCAGTTGGACAGCTGAATTCCTTTTTTATAATTAATAACCACTAAAAACAATTTCTCTATTTACCGAAAAATCTACTGAAAAATCCTTTATTCTCAACTTCTTGTTTATTGATTTGACCAAGTCTTGCTGCCTCTTTAGCTTCATAGTCGGCCATAATATCAAGAATGTAATCTACATAAGATTTACCTTTTTCTTCTAGAAAACCAATTAAGTATTTCTCAGAAGCTTCCATGCCGCTTACTTGCTCAATTTGTAACAATTTTTTGTAAAGTGGCTCCATATAATTTTGAATAACTGGAGTTGGTACTGCTTTTCTGCGAGCAAAAAAGTGTGTGATTTCTCCGTTATCGTTTCTTGCAATATCAAAATCTGTGATAACCCAGTAATAACGTCCTGTTTTAGCCATGTTTTTAACAATAGCATGAAAGTTATTACCTGCTTTTAAATTATCCCATAAAACTTTAAAAATAACTCTTGGCATATCTGGGTGACGAATAATACTATGAGGCTGTGCCATTAATTCGTAATCTTCGTATCCTGAAACATCAATAAATACATCGTTAGCATACTCAATAGTTCCGTATTTATCTGTTTTAGACATAATTGTTTTTGTTTTGTCCCAAACAACTTCCTTATCCACAGGTGTAGGTCTTTGTATGTTTAATTCTACTGACATAATTTTAGTTTTTTAAGATTTTTTGTTTTGATTTCTTTGTTCTTGATCTTATTGTTGTATTTCTACATAGCAAAGTAACAGTAACTATAAAAAATTTAAAATGACATTTGTCAGCAAATAAAAAAAGGTTAGAAATTCTAACCTTTTTTGTTATTCTACATATAAAACTAAACCTTTAAGGTAAGAACCCTCTGGGTGATAAATATTTACTGGGTGATCTGGACCTTGAGTTAATTTGTGTAAAACTCTAATTGTACGTCCAGACTCTATAGCAGCGGCTGCTACTGTGTTATAAAATAAAACATCGTCTATTACCTGAGAACATGAAAAAGTAAATAACACACTATTTGGCGCTAGGGCTTTAAAACCTGCAATATTTAAACGTTTATACGCTTGTGTAGCAGAGTGTTTAGATTTTATACTTTTAGCAAATGCAGGAGGATCTAAAACAATTAAATCATAAACGGCTTTATTTTCTTTCATGTAATCAAAAACATCTGCAGCAACTGCTTCATGGTTTGATCCCGGAAAGTTTAATTCCATATTTTTAGCCGCTAAATCAACTGCTTTTTGAGAGATATCTACAGAGGTTACTAGTTCTGCACCACCTGCCATAGCGTAAACAGAAAAACCTCCTGTATAACAAAATGTATTAAGTACTTTTTTTCCTTTAGAAAATTCTTTTAATAACTGTCTGTTATCTCTTTGATCTAAAAAGAAACCTGTTTTTTGACCTTCAACCCAGTTAACCGAATAGCTGATTCCATTTTCTTTAGCAACCGTTTCACTATTCTCTCCGAATAAATGAAAATCTGTACCTGTGTTTGGTAAGGTTGTACGGCTTTTACAGTAAACGGTTTCGCAATACTCAGGAAAATTAGCTTTAATAGCCTCAGTAATTTCTTTTAATTGGTAATAAATACCAGATGAATGCGCTTGAATGATCCAGTTGTTGTTGTAAAAATCTATGATTAATCCCGGAACATTATCACCTTCACCATGAATAACACGGAAAGCATTTGTTTGATTAAAATCAAGGATTTTTGTACGTAGTTTCCAAGCACTTTCTAATTTATCTTTCCAAAATGATTTAGATAAATCCTCAGCACCAAACTGAATAATTCGGACTACGATACTCCCTTTATCACTAAAAAAACCGGTTCCTAGAATATCTCCATTAGAGGCAATTACTTGAACTAATTCTCCGTCGTTAATATCTCTAGAAACTCCATAAACAGCACCACTAAAAACCCATGGGTGTTTACGTAATAATGATTTCTCTTTTCCTTGCTTTAATATAATTTGTGCGTAATCCATATTACTCTTTTATTTTTATGCAAAAGTAAAAAAACGAGAGTTTAAATATTACAAATTGATTATAAATTTAGTAGAAGCAAAAAAGCACCTAAAAGGTGCTTTTTTTATTTTGTATCCGAATCTGACTTTTTGTTCTCGTCAAACTCTTTATGATTTTCCTCCTCGGTTTGTAAAGCTCTTGGAAGCTCACTACCGGCAGGTTTCTTTCTATATAAATATTTGTTGTAATATTTTTCGAAAAGTGGAGTAGGAGCGTCATCTTCTCCCAATAAAAATCCGTAAGGTCTCATCCCTTCTACTTTATCAAAAATTATTTTTGAGATGGCAAGTAAGGGTATTGCTAAGAACATACCTGCAATTCCCCAAATCGACTCGGCAACTATAATTCCAAATAATACGATAAAAGAATTTACTTGAACCTTTGAACCGATAATTTTAGGTGTAATTATATTTCCATCAATGGAATTCACAACAATTACGGAAACAATTACCCATAGAGCTTGCATAGGTTCTCCTGTTGCTAATGTTACCACTGCTGCTAAAACGGTTGCTGTAAATATACCTATGTAAGGTATTAAATTTAGAATTCCGCAAAGAGCTGCAAATAAAAAAGCGTATTTAATCCCTATAATCGAAAAGGCAATAAACATCATGGTTGTGACACATATTACCTGAATTATAAGTCCTAGAAGATATTGTTTAATTATACTTTGTACGTCTGAAATTGTTTCTTTTACTTTATCTTGATGCTTAGGATCAAAACACCATATTACAAATTTTACTAAGTGACTACGGTACAATAGAATAAAAAATATGTAAAGAAATACAAAGGACGCTGCAGCTATAGTTGAGGTAAATGTTCCTAAAACCTGCCCAACTACGGATGATCCTTTTTTAAGTGTTGATTCAGCATTGTTATTAATGTATTCCATTTGTTTTTCCTCGTCAATACCAAAATGTTGATTTACATATGTTTGTCCTTGATGAAACAAATCCGTCATTTGCTTTTTAAACTCCGGTAAATCATCCTTAAAATGTACTATTTGAGAACCTAAGAAATAAAAAATTCCTAAAATAAATAATACAAATAAAATAGGGGATACTAAAGAGGAAACAATTCTTGGAAACTTAAATTTACGCTCTTGAAAATTAGCTAAGGGCAAAAGTAACAAAGCAATTAAAAAGCCTAAAAATAAAGGAACTAATATATTTTGACCTAAGATACTGATATATACTAACAAAAATAAACTTACCAAAATACAAGTAAGCCTAAGTATAAAGGAGAAATTTTGTTTCGTGTTATTTTCCATAATATAGTTTTTTGTAGTATAACGTACGGTAAGCTAAAAAATTTTTATTACAACTGCATTTCCGGTATATCACCTTCTATAATTAATTCAGCTTCTGTAGCTTTTATAATATCATCCACGCTAACTCCTGGTGCTCGTTCAAGTAATTTAAAACCTTTAGGTGTAATTTCTAATACAGCTAATTCTGTAACTACTTTTTTAACACATCCCACACCGGTTAAGGGAAGGGTACAGTTTTTTAAAATTTTAGATTCACCTTCTTTATTAACATGCATCATGGCTACAATAATATTTTCTGCAGATGCCACTAAATCCATAGCACCTCCCATACCTTTAACCATTTTACCAGGAATTTTCCAATTGGCTATATCTCCATTTTCTGATACTTCCATTGCACCTAAAATTGTTAAATCCACGTGTTGCGAACGAATCATACCGAAAGAAGTTGCCGAGTCAAAGAACACAGCACCTGGTAAGGTGGTAATCGTTTGTTTTCCGGCATTTATTAAATCTGGATCCTCTTCTCCTTCAAAAGGGAAAGGTCCCATGCCTAAAACACCATTTTCACTTTGAAATTCTACATTTATACCTTCTGGGATATAGTTTGCTACAAGCGTAGGGATTCCTATTCCTAAATTTACATAATATCCATCTTTTAATTCTTGAGCAATGCGTTTTGCAATTCCAATTTTATCTAAAGCCATTTCAATTCTTATTAGCGTTGTCTAACTGTTCTGTTTTCAATTCTCTTTTCATATTTTTCTCCTTGGAAAATACGTTTAACATAAATTCCTGGAATATGAATTTGGTTTGGATCTAGTTCACCAACAGGAACTAATTCCTCAACCTCAGCAATTGTAATTTTACCAGCACCTGCCATACACGCATTAAAATTTCTAGCCGTCCCTTTAAAAATTAAGTTTCCAGACTCGTCACCTTTCCAGGCTTTGACAATAGCAAAATCAGCTTTAAAAGCTTCTTCCAAAATATGCATTTTACCATTAAATTCTCTTACCTCTTTGCCTTCTGCAACCTCGGTTCCGTATCCAGCAGGAGTAAAGAAAGCAGGTATTCCGGCTTGAGCAGCTCTACACTTTTCAGCAAGTGTTCCTTGCGGTGTTAATTCTACCTCGAGCTCACCCGAAAGCATTTGCTGTTCAAATATTTTATTTTCTCCTACGTAAGAAGATATCATTTTCTTGATTTGTTTTTTTTGTAGAAGAAGACCTAATCCAAAGTCATCTACTCCTGCATTATTAGCAATGCAAGTTAAACCCTTAACATTTTTTTTGACTAATTCTGCAATAGCATTTTCGGGGATTCCGCAAAGGCCAAAGCCCCCAAACATAATAGTCATATTGTCTGTCACATCAAAAAGAGCTTCAGAAGCATTATTTACTTTTTTATTAATCATATTGTGAGTTTGTTTAATTTATTATAAAAATAAAAAAACGCCTTTAAAAAAAGGCGTTTTTTATATTAAAATCTAAATTCATCGGTTGTGGTTGTGGGAACTGAAATTTCAGTAGAATCTACCACGGCAGCTCTAGGTACCCAACAATCTACTTTTGTTTTAAGGTCTTTAGGTTTTTCAAACTGTCCCTTAGAAACACTTAGAGTAGCATCATCATAACATTTATTCATATAAAGTCCCCAGATAGGTAATGCCATCGTAGCACCTTGACCATATACAGTACGTTTAAAGTTAGCTGATCGATCATCATTACCAACCCAAACTGCAGTAGCTAAGTTTGGAACCATACCAATGAACCAACCGTCAGAGTTGTTTTGAGAAGTTCCTGTTTTACCTGCAATAGGGTTTGTAAATTTATAAGGTAACCCTGTAACTCTATTATAAGAAGGACCTCCAGAACCATAACGTAAACGTGCTCCAGTTCCAGATTCTGTAACCCCTTCCATTAATTTCGTAATTACATAAGCTTTTTCTTCTGACATTACTTCATTAGTGACTGGTGTATGTCTGTAGACAACAACACCGTTTTTATCAACTATTTTAGATATAATGTGAGGTTTTACATATACTCCTTTGTTAGCAAAAGTACTAAAAGCTCCAACCATTTCTTTAACGGTAATATCTACAGCTCCTAAAGCAATTGCTGGTTGTTTTGGAATATCTGTAGTTACCCCTAATTGTTTCACTAAATCGATAACTTCCATTGGACCGATCATGTCAATTAATTTTGCAGAAACAGTATTCACCGAATTTGATAAAGCTTTTTTATAGGTAATCATTCCACTATATTTCCCTGTTGAGTTGGATGGATTCCAAGGCGCATCAATATTCCATTTCCCTTTTGGCATATAAAATGGAGCATCTAAAATACTGTCGCAAGGAGATAAATCTTTTTGCTCAAAAGCAGCGGCGTAAACAAAAGGTTTAAATGTAGAACCAACTTGACGTGCACCTTGACCTACGTGATCGTATTGGAAATGTTTGTAATCAATTCCACCAACCCAAGCCTTAACATCACCTGTTTGTGGTTCCATAGACATCATACCAACTTGTAAAAAGTATTTATGATAACGTATAGAATCCATAGGAGTCATGATTGTATCTTTGTAATTCTTCATCGAAGACAAATCAAAATCACCTTTTGCAAAATTTCTTTCCCAAGCAAATACACGCATTGAGGTTGGAACATGAAATGATTTTTTAATTTGCTCCTCAGAGAAATTTTTAGATTTCATGATTTTCCAACGGTCCGAATTTTTCATTGCTCGATCTAAAATTTTTTCGATCTCAGCTTCGGAAACTTTATTAAATGGAGCAGTTTTATTGTTTTTATGTTCAATAAAAAATTGTTCTTGAAGGTTTGAGAGGTGTTGAACAACTGCTTCTTCTGCGTATTGCTGCATTCTGGAATCAATTGTTGTATAAATTTTTAATCCATCTCTATAAATGTCATATTCTGATCCGTCTTGTTTAGGATTATCTTTAACCCATTGACGAAGTTCTTCTCTTAAATATTCTCTAAAATAAGTAGCATTTCCCTCAGCGTGACTTTCAAGTTTAAAGTTAAGAGATAACTCTCTTTTTTTAAATGTTTCAGCCTGTTCTTTGGTTAAATAATTGTTTTTAACCATTTGCTCTAAAACTGTATTACGGCGGTCTTTAACCTCTTTAGGTCTTTTATTAGGATTAAAAAGAGAAGGGTTTTTAAGCATTCCTACAAACATAGCTGCTTCGTCAACAGTTAGATCTTTTAAATCTTTACCTAAGTACACTTGAGCTGCTGAACGTATACCTACAGCATTGTTCACAAAATCAGCACGGTTTAAATACATTGCAATGATCTCTTGTTTTGTATATTGACGTTCTAATTTAGTTGCAATGATCCACTCTTTTATTTTTTGAACTCCCCTGATAATAATATTTTTATTACCTTCTCCGTGAAATAATAGTTTGGCTAATTGTTGAGAAATAGTACTGGCACCACCAGAACTACCTAAAGATGATACAGCTCTTAAAGTACCTCGAGCATCAATACCAGAGTGTTCATAAAAACGTTCATCCTCGGTGGCAACTAATGCATTTACTAAGTGTTTAGGTAAATCCTCATATTTAATATTTACCCTATTTTCTAAATAAAATTTACCGATAACTTTATTATCACTCGAAAAAATTTCTGTTGCTTGATTAGAATTTGGATTTTCTAATTGATCAAATGTGGGCATTTTACCAAAAAGTCCCCAATTAGCAAAAAGAAAGAATAATATAATTGCTATTGCTCCTATACCAACTATTTTCCAAAACTTTTTTACATAAACTGCAAATTCTGCTTTTTCGTTTTTATTGCTCATTTTGACTCAATTTTTCAATTCTAAATCCTACTTCTGAAACACCTTCTAGCTCTTGTACACCTTTAACTTTACCTGTTTCTCTAACAGCTTGGTAAATTTTAAAAGTATATTTACCCATTTCTTTTAAAGGCTCATTTTCTTTAAACCAAAGTTTACTTTCTTTAATATCCGAAATCCCTTTTCCTAGTAGCTCCCCTGTTGGCTTTGTCATTGCATACTCTAGAGTATCAACTTGAATGTCTTTAGATGGAGTTTCGGTTTCCACAATTAAAAAAAGATTATTAAATGGGAAATCATTGGATACACGCATATTTATAAAATAATTATAAGGCGTTAGTGTGTCTTTAGACTCATACTCAAAAACAAAAGCTTCGTTAGCTTTCCAGGCTCCATCAAGGTTTGCGTATTGGTCGTAAACTCTATCCTTATCACACGATAGTAAAGTTAATAGTATTACTATACTAAAGCTAAACGTTTTATTCTTTAGGAACATTGTTGTTATTTGTAGCTTGTTTGTTGTTGTTAGACTTAGGTTTATTTAGGTTATTATTTACAGGTTTAGATGTGGTAGCATCTGAGTCTGTATTAGGTCTTGGACCTTTATTTTTGTTTTTGAATCTATTATTTGGACGTTTAGGTTTGTTATCTCCTTCGATGTTTTTAGATTCTGCGTTAACAGGATTATCATTCCCTTCTGCACGCTCCGTTTTCTCAATTTTAGCAGGACGTTCGCTTCGGTCATATTTTTCTGAACGGTTGTTCTTAGAATTTCTTTCTGTTCGTTCTTGTCTTTCTGATCTTACAGGTCTATCAGATTTGTCATTTTTATCATTTTTTTCCTGACGATCCACTCTAATTTGTTTATCGTTTTTATTAAAACGTTCCGAACGCTCTGATCTTTCGTTTGTATTTTTAACACGTTCGCCTTGATCAGCACTTGCTCTGTTTACATTTTCTTTATCTAAAACAACTTTTTTCTTTTTAGGAGAAGATTTACTTTTCTTTTTAGGTTGATCAAAACGTGTAATAGAATCTTGTCCTACTGCATTTTGGAAATTTTCTGGAATTTCAACTAAATTTTCATCTGAATAATCTTCAATAGCAGATATGACTTTACCTGACTTATTAATTTCAATGATTTCTTGAACTTGTTCCACAGATAAAACATACCAATGGGCTGGATTATTAGGATAAGCAAACCACATTAAACGTTTAAAAATGTCTATTTTTTGACAATTAACGTCGCCTTTATCTGTTTGTAGTTTAGTTTCCATAGATGGAAAATCTTGTAATGCATCTAGGTACGTATCTAACTCATAGTTTAAACAACATTTTAATTTACCACATTGACCGGCCAATTTTTGTGGATTTAAAGATAATTGTTGGTAACGTGCTGCAGATGTATTAACAGATCTAAAATCTGTTAACCATGTTGAGCAACATAATTCCCTACCACAAGATCCAATACCACCTAAGCGAGCAGCTTCCTGACGGAAACCAACCTGTTTCATCTCAATTCGTGTATTAAACTCTCTAGCAAAGTCTTTAATTAACTGTCTAAAATCTACTCGATCATTAGCTGTGTAATAAAACGTTGCTTTAGAACCATCCCCTTGAAACTCGATATCCGAAATTTTCATTTCAAGATTAAGATTTATAGCAAGTTCACGAGCTCTAACCTTCATAGGCTCTTCTCGTTCTCTAACTTCCTGCCAAATATCGATATCTTTTTGAGAGGCTTTTCTGTATAATTTAAGTACTTCCCCTTGTGGATCAGCCCCTTTTTTCTTCATCTGTACTTTAACCAGTTCCCCGGTTAATGTTACTATTCCTATATCATGACCTGTTGCAGCTTCAGTAGCTACAATATCTCCCATTGATAAAGTTAAGTTTTCATGATTTCTGTAGAAATCTTTTCTACCGTTTTTAAAACGTACCTCAACACAGTCAAACATTTGTTGACCATTAGGTACGGCCATATTTGACAGCCAGTCAAATACGGTTAACTTGTTGCAACTATCTGTGCCACAAGTTCCATTACTTTTACAACCACGCGGAGTTCCGTCGGAACTCTTCGTTGCACAACTAGTACATGCCATAATTTTGCGAATATATAGATCGTGGATACACCACTACGATTCAAAAAAAATTTATCTGTAAAGATATTATTTTTTAAGGTATTATGGTTAATTTAATTTTAAAACACATCATTTAATAGATAAAAATAAAACCATTTTATATAAGTGCTTCATAAAAGCCATTAATTTTTAAAAGTTGTTGCTTTATTTTAACAATAAAAACAAAAAAAGCTCGGCAAAAAGCCGAGCTTGAATTTTAATCATTTTACCAGATTTTTACACGATTTTCTGGTTTAATATATAATTTATCACCTTCTTTAATATTAAAGGCTTTGTACCAATCCTCAACATTTTGTAATGGAACAAAAGCTCTATACATAGCAGGTGCGTGTGGGTCTGTTTTTACTTGGTTTTTTATTGCTTCATCTCTAGACTTAGTTCTCCAAATCGTTCCCCAAGAAATAAAGAAACGTTGCTCTGGAGTGAAACCGTCAATTAAACCAGGATTCCCATGTTTGGCTAAGAAAATTTGTAAACCATCATAAGCAGCTTGTACACCACCTAAATCTCCAATGTTTTCTCCCAATGTAAATTTACCATCAACAAAAATTCCTGGTAAGGGTTGTAAAGCTGAGTATTGATCTGCTAAACTACCTCCTAATTGAGTAAATTGTTTTAAATCTTCTTCCGTCCACCAGTTCTCTAAATTACCTTCTGCATTGTAACGAGCTCCAGAATCATCGAACGCGTGAGAGATTTCGTGACCAATTACAGCTCCAATACCACCATAATTTACAGCTTCATCCGCTTTATAATCGTAAAAAGGCGGTTGTAAAATAGCCGCTGGGAATACAATTTCGTTATTGGCTGGGTTAAAATATGCATTTACGGTTTGTGGTGACATACCCCAACGCGTTTTATCTACAGGTTTACCATAATCCGCAATATTTTCTGCAAATCTCCATTTTCCAATGTTTTTAGAGTTTTCATAATACGAACCTCCGTTTTCTGGTGACTTAACCTCTACTTTAGAGTAGTCTTTCCATTGATCTGGATATCCTATTTTAACAGTAAATTTTCTAATTTTCTCTACAGCCCCTTGTTTGGTTTGCTTTGTCATCCAAGGTAAACGGTTAATTCTATCTTCAAAAGCTTGCATAACATTATCAATCATGTCTTTAGCTTTTTCTTTAGCTTCTGCCGGAAATTTTTGTTCTACATATAATTTACCTAATGCTTCACCTAACGTTCCGTTTACTACTTGTAACGCTCTTTCTTCAGCTGGTCTTTGAGCAACAGCCCCTTGTAAGGTTTTACTGAAGAAATCAAAATCAGCTTCATCAATTTCTGTTGTTAAAATGCTTGAAGATTTATTGATTAAAACCCAACGCATATACGCTTTTAAATCTTCCGTTGAAGCTGTTTTATAAATGTTTTCTAAAGCTTTCATATACTCAGGCATAGAAACAATTACTTGATCTACATTTGTTAATCCAGCATTTTTAAAGTATCCAGCCCAGTCTACAGATGGAGTTAATTTTTGTAACTCAGCAACTGTCATTGGGTTGTATGTTTTTCTACGATCTCTACGAGCCACACGGTCTAAACGAGCTTCAGCCATTTTAGTCTCTAATGCTAAAACTTTTTGAGCTTGTTTGTCTGCCTCTGTTTTAGGAATTTCTAAGAATTGTAACATTCTAGAAACGTGAGCCACGTATTTTTCTCTTTTTTCTTTTGAATCTTGATCCTGAGAAACATAATAATCACGATCAGGTAACCCAATACTTCCTGGTGATACTGAAAGTACATTTTTATTAGAATCTTTAGCATCTGATCCAATGTACATACCAAAGAAACCTAAACTGTTTCCTGTTTTAATTAATTCTTTTTGAAGAGCTACAACGTCTTTATTCGTTTTAATTTTATTAATTAAAGCTAACTCTCCTTTAATAGGTGTAATACCTGCTTTGTTACGCGCTTCAAAATCTAAAAAAGTACGGTACATATTAACCGCTTTTGCTTGATCCGAATTTGGATCTAAATTTTTATTAGCTACCGCAGCTTTTAAAATATTTAAAGCATCGATATCTGTGTTCTGACGTAGTTCATCAAAACTTCCCCAACGTGTACGGTCAGAAGGAATATCTGTCTTATCAAACCAAGTTCCATTTACATATCTAAAAAAGTCGTCTCCAGGTTTAACTGATTTATCCATAAAATCTAAATTAATACCTACACCTTTTTTATCTAGACTCACTACATTTTCTTGTGTTGGTTTTTGAGCAGGTTCTTGAGCTGATTTAGTTGAATTACAACTTGCCATAGCTAAAGTAGCTGCTGATATTACAAATAGTTTTGTATACATTACGCAGTTCTTTAAAAGTTAATCTTAACAAATATAAAAAAGTAAACCTTCTATTCATTAATTTTAACAATCTAATTCTATTAAAAACTTCCTATTTGTATAAGTTTTAACCTCAATATCAATATGCTTTTGTATTTTTACAAAAAAAATTATTTAAAGTTTTATGTGGGAAATATTTAAAAAATATAGATATTTTTTTATTCTAATGTTCGTTATATCAGCCGTTATTTTATTCTTGTTTTACGATGCTTTAACACCTAAAAAACAATTACCCATATATACCCCTAGCATGGTTAACCCAGAAATGGTAGACTCTACTATACAACACCATGCTAATAAAAAACAGCACCAGATTGCTGATTTTGAGTTTGTAAATCAAAATAATACAACAATAACTCAGGACACCTATAAAGATAAGATTTACATTGCTGATTTCTTTTTTACCACTTGCCAAACTATTTGTCCAATAATGACTGATAACATGGCTTTAGTTCAACAAGAAATTAAAGATATGGATGACGTTATGATTTTATCTCATAGTGTGACTCCAGAGATTGATACTCCAGAAGTATTAAAACAATACGCCCTTAAAAAAGGTGTTGACGATACAAAATGGAATTTAGTAACAGGAAAAAAAGAAGACATTTATTTTATAGCAAGAAAATCTTATTTAGCCGTTAAAACAGGAGATCCCTCGCAGATGTATGATATGGTACATACAGAAAATTTTGTTTTAGTAGATAAAAACAAGCGTGTTAGAGGTTTTTACGACGGTACAAAATTAGAAGATATTGAAAAGCTGATTATAGATATTAAACTTCTAAGAGCAAATAAATAAAAACAAAATTTAGAATTGTAACGATTCTAAATTTTTTTAAACTTAACCAGAAAGTATATTCAATCTAAATAAAAATGAAGACGTTAGATACTTTAGCTGTGAATCAAAAAGCTATAATTTTAGATTTTAAAGAATCTGAAATTCCTTTAAAATTAGTAGAAATGGGATGTTACCCGGGTAGTGAAGTTAAGGTGATTAAAAAATCACTTTTTGGATGTCCTATCTATTTAAAAATTAACGACACGTATTTAAGCATACGTAAAGATTTAGCTAAAGAAATTTCAATTGAAATAAAATAAAAATGAGTACACCCATAAAAGTAGCACTTATTGGAAATCCAAACGTTGGTAAAACTTCCATTTTTAATACGTTAACGGGATTAAATCAAAAAGTTGGAAACTATCCCGGAATTACAGTAGAGAAAAAATCGGGGATTTGTAAGTTAGACGAAAATACAAAGGCAACTATTATAGATTTACCAGGAACCTATTCTATAAACCCAACATCTATAGACGAGGAGGTAGCCTTAAAAATTTTAGTAGACCAAAATTCAACTGAGAAACCTGATGTTGTACTTGTAGTTGCAGAGGTTGAAAATTTAAAAAGAAACTTGCTTTTATTTTCACAAGTTAAAGATTTAGGTTTTCCAACTCTTTTAATCATCAATATGGCAGACCGTATGGAAACAAACGGTATTGCAATAGATGTTGCACAATTAGAAAAACAATTAAACACAAAAGTTATACTTGTATCGGTAAAAAAGAATCAAGGATTTACAGAATTAAAACAAGCTATAAAATCTTATCAAAGTTTAAATACAACGCCCTTTTTTAATATCACACAATTAAGCACTGAAGCTGAAAAAATAGATGATTACAGAAACTGGCTTATAAAAACTCAGGAAAACGATAAAAAAGAAGTACCTGATACGGATCTAAAAAAGATTCAGCATAAGGAAACTATAAAACGTTTCCAATTAATAAATTCTGTTTTAAAAGAAACTTATACTAAAGATACGAGCAAAGCCACAGGATTACGTTATAAATTAGATGCTATACTAACACATAAATTTTGGGGATATGTAATATTTTTCGGAATTATGCTTTTAGTTTTCCAATCTATTTTTGAGTGGTCTAGCATCCCGATGGATTTTATTGATGCATCATTTGGAAGCTTAACTGATACGTTAAAAGAAATATTACCCGCAGGTAAACTAACGGATTTGTTAACTGATGGTCTAATTTCAGGAATCAACGGAGTCGTAATCTTTATCCCTCAAATTGCCATTTTGTTTCTTTTTATTTCTATTTTGGAAGAAACAGGCTATATGAGTAGAGTCGTATTTTTAATGGATCGAGTAATGAGACCTTTTGGCTTAAACGGAAAATCTATTGTTCCTTTAATTTCAGGTACCGCATGTGCAATTCCGGCCATTATGTCTGCACGTAATATTGAAGATACAAAAGAGCGATTAATTACCATGTTAATCACGCCATTTACAACATGTTCAGCTCGTATACCGGTTTATGTAATCATTATATCTTTAGTAATTCCAGATGATAGAGTTTTAGGTATATTTACTTACCAATCCTTAACCATGACACTTTTATATTTGTTAGGTTTTTTAGCAGCTATACTATCTGGTTGGATACTAAGTAAATTTATTAAAACAGACCGCAAAAGTTATTTTGTGGCTGAAATGCCAGAATATCGTAAACCTATAGCTAAAAATGTAGCATTTAATGTTTGGGATAAAACCAAAGCCTTTGTATTTGGCGCTGGTAAAATTATATTACCACTTTCTATACTACTTTGGTTTTTAGGAACTCACGGAACTTCAAATTTTGATAATGCTGAGGAGATTATACAAACTCAATACGCGACTCAAAATTTAACTGAAGAAGTTTTAAACGATAAAATTGCAGCTTTCCAGCTAGAAAATTCTTACATGGGTAAAATCGGTAAGTTTATAGAACCTGCCGTTGCGCCTTTAGGTTTTGACTGGAAAATTGGTATTGCTGTTATTACTTCATTTTCTGCAAGAGAAGTATTTGTAGGAACACTAGCAACCATATATAATATAGGAAGTCATGCAGATGATGAAGATTTTACGCTGATAAAAGATATTATGATGAACGAGAAAAGACCCGATGGTTCTCCAGTATTTACACTTGCCACGGGTGTTTCAATTTTATTATTTTACGCTTTTGCTATGCAATGTATGTCCACCATTGCAATTATTAAAAAAGAAACAAATTCTTTAAAATGGACTATATATCAAGCTATAGGTATGACCTCTTTTGCATATTTAGTATCCTTAATTGCTTATCAAATTTTAAAATAATTACGTTATGGATTTACAAAGTATACTCGCATACAGTATTGTTGGTATAACTGCTGTATATCTTATATATAAGAAAATTTTTAAAAAGAAGAAAAATAACAACGACTGCGATTCGAACTGCGGTTGCGGAAAATAAAAAAAAGGCTGTGTTAAACAGCCTTTTTTATTTTTAATTTCATTTTTATTAACGTTATTTTGCAAAATATTTAATTTTAACCCTAATGAAATATTTTTCAGTCTATATAACTTTAATAGTAACCTTGTTGTTTTTTGCATGTAGTAATGACGATTATGCTAACAGAAACTCATTACAAGATTTTGATTATGTATTAGTAGCATCCTCAACAAAACAAACTCCCAACCATACATATACTACAACTTACCACTATACAGATTATAAATTAAACCGAATTAATTATAGTATAGACAACAGTTACGATATTTATACCTATACAAACGATCTAATAACCCAAATTGAGCATTTTAATACAGAAGGTGTAATTACGGAAAGAACTGTTTTTGAATACAACTCAAACAAAGATTTGGTAAGAGAATCGAGTCAAGAGGTTAGAAACGATCATGTATTAACTTTTGAGTATGACTATACTTATGTTGATAATAAAACGATAAAAGTTGAATTTAGCTCTCAGGCTGAAAATGGTGTAGTGTATGAATTTGAAAAGATTATAAATTTAAAAGATCAAGAGATTTTAAATACCGTTTATACATTAAACAATTACACAACAAGTTTTACCTATGACGTGGCTAAAAATCCGTTTAAAAATATTGAAGGCTATCGTAAATTATATATTAGCGAATATTTTGGTGAAAAAGGTAATTTAAGAAATGTACTAAGCAAAGCTTACGGAAACAAAAAAATTGAAAATTTTTATCGTTACAATGTAGAGAATTATCCAACAGAAATTATTGAAAAAAGCTACGAAAACAACACTTTAAAAGATACTGAAATCATTACTTTTGAGTATGTACAATAAATAGAAAACGGCTGATGAATTTCATCAGCCGTTTTTTTTATTCGTTATCCTGTGCTACTATTGTTACTTTGTAATCCTGTAAGGTTAATGGCTCTTTACCAATTTCATTAACTGCAGAACTGTTTATTATTTTATAGATATACTTAGAGTTATTTGTGTCTAAAAAAGAATTTACCCAATCTAGATCTGCTGGTGAAACGTTTGTTAAATCTAACGTACGTTCTCCAATACGTGTATTGTCTTGGTAAGCTCCTAGCTTAACTACTAATTTACCTTCCCAAACGCATTTTGCATTGATTGGACATCTAGAATCCTCGATAACTTCAAATATTTTAAAAGGATGTGTTGCTGCATCTACAATTTTTTGTTTTGTAATTTTTTCTCCGTTTAGGTTTGTAAAAGTCTCGGTTTTAGACTTTGTAGTGTTGCACGAAAAATTTAAAATAAGGGTAGCTATGATTAGGTTTCTTATAATCTTCATGATTAAACAGCTATTGGTTTTAATTAAAGATACTAAATTTTATTTTACGCGGAGCGCGTTAGCGATGGAAGCCTTGTTTGAGCTCCTTTTTATGTAATGTAATGGAATAAAAAGAGCGAGGGCGTACAGCGCGACCTGTAAAAAACGACGGTAGGAGTTTTTGTGCAGGGAACGCCAAAGGTACTTATCCTAAGGCTACGTCGAGCATCATCATAACCACAAAACCGGCTATTAAACCTAGGGTGGCAATGTCGTTGTGTCCGTTTTGTTGGGTTTCTGGGATTACCTCCTCTACAACAACAAAGATCATGGCTCCGGCTGCAAAGGCTAGGGCATAGGGTAAAATAGGGGTAAAAAACGCTACCGATAGTGCTCCTAAAACTCCGGCAACGGGCTCTACTAAGGCTGATGCTTGGCCGTAAATAAAACTTTTTTTACGGCTCATACCCATACGTCGTAGCGGCATGGCTACTGCGATACCTTCTGGGAGATTTTGTAAACCAATTCCTATAGCTAATGTTACAGCTCCGGCTATGGTTGCCTCTGGGATTCCGGCTGCAACACCACCAAAAAGTACACCTACTGCTAATCCCTCGGGGATGTTGTGCAGGGTTATGGCTAATACTAAAAGGGTTGTTTTTTGCCATCCCGATTTTACACCTTCGGCAGTGGTTTCGTCGTGGTTTAAATGCAAATGCGGAAGTAATTTATCTAATGCAAATAAAAATAAAGCTCCGGCTAAAAAGCCCAAAGCGGCTGGTGTTACTTTTGCAAATCCTTCTCCTGGTGACATGTTGATGGCGGGTGCCAATAAGCTCCAAAAGCTAGCAGCTATCATAACTCCGCCGGTAAAACCTAACATTCCGTCAAGCACCGTTTGGTTTAATTTTTTAAAAAACAAAACCGTTGAGGCTCCTAATGCGGTTAAAAACCATGTAAAAAGTGTAGCGTATAAAGCAGCTAAAACGGGTGATATGCTGGAAAAATATGCGATTATTTGGTCCATTATTTTACGTATAAGTTAGAGGCTATTTTATTGGAAAGCATAAGTTCTTGATTGTTAAAGTGTATGGTTAAAGACAAATCAAAATCTTCTTTATGCGTTACTGTTATTTCTGTTCCTAAAGCTATGTTATACTTATTAAGGTATTGCAAAAATTCGGACGATGTATCTTTAACGCCTACGCAAATTAGTTTGGTTTGAAGGGGCGCATCAGACAATAAAAACTTCTCGATCTTTATGATCTCACCGTTTCTATCCGGGATTGGATCTCCATGCGGGTCATGCGTTGGGAATCCTAAAAACTCGTCTAACCTGTTAAACAATTGCTCGGATTTTATATGCTCTAAATCCTCTGCAACTGCGTGTACCTCATCCCAAGAAAACTTGAGTTTATCAACTAAAAACACTTCCCATAAACGGTGTTTTCTGATAATCATTTTGGCTTCACGCTGGCCAAGGTCTGTTATTTTTACTCCTTGGTAACGCTGGTAATCAATTAAATTTTTGTCTGCCAGTTTTTTTATCATATCGGTAACTGACGAGGCTTTGGTTACCATTGTTTCTGCAATAGCGTTTGTTGTTACACCTTTAGGTGATGCTTGGTATAGGTGATATATAACTTTTAGGTAATTCTCTTCGGACTGGGTCATTCTATTTAATTTTAAACAAATATAATCTTTTTTATTTCAAAAAATATTTTTAGGTTTGTCTAAAATATAAAAAAGATAAATCTAAAGTAAATGAAAATCAATTATATACTCCTTTTATTGTTTTTGATATCCTATACTATAAATGCACAAAGTCAAATTTCCGGAACCGTACAATTTGATAAACAACCCCTACAGTATGCAGAAGTTTATTTGGATGATCAACAAAAAGTTACAAATGAGACGGGAAAATACAGTTTTAAAAATTTAAAATCGGGGCCTTATACCTTATCGGTTCGCTTTATTGGTTTTAAAACCATTACAAAAAAAATTGTGCTTAAAGAAAATCAAGAACTTATAGCAAATTTTGAGTTAGAGGAAGAAATATTAGACGAGGTTGTGGTTTCTGCAACCATGAGAAATGTCAGCAGAATTGATAGCCCAATGCCTGTGGATATAATTAGCAAGCAATTTTTCTTAAAAAATCCTACGGCTAATATTTTTGAGGGTTTGCAAAACGTAAATGGAGTTAAACCTCAAATAAATTGTAGTGTATGTAATACAGGGGATATACATATTAACGGGTTAGAGGGACCTTATACCATGATTTTAATAGACGGGATGCCCATTGTTAGTGGTCTTTCTACTGTTTATGGATTGTCTGGAATTCCTAATTCGTTAATAGAAAGGGTCGAAATTGTAAAAGGTCCTGCATCCTCATTGTATGGATCAGAAGCTATTGGAGGGTTAATTAATGTTATCACTAAGGATCCTTTAAAGGCGCCTCGTTTTTCGGCAGATATTTTTTCTACCTCTTGGGCCGAGACTAATTTAGATCTAGGTTACACCACTAAAGTGGGCAAGTTTGCAAACGTTTTAACTGGTGTAAATGCCTTTTATTACGACACACCTATAGATAACAACAACGATAATTTTACAGATTTAACCTTACAAAAAAGAGCCTCAGTTTTCCAGAAATGGGATTTTAAACGCAAATCAGGTAAAGCATTTTCTATAGCCGGGCGCTATTTTTATGAGGACCGCTGGGGCGGAGAAATGCAATGGAACAAAACATATAGGGGAGGAGATGTTGTATACGGAGAAAGTATATATACCAACAGGTACGAGGTTTTAGGAACCTATGAGTTTAATACCCAATTCCCAATTAAAGCAAACTTTTCGTACACCAACCACGATCAAAACTCAGTGTATGGTACCACTCGTTACTTAGCAAAGCAAAACATTGCTTTTGGGCAATTTATACACAACAAACAATATGGTAAAAACGAGGTTTTAATAGGAACCGCGTTAAGATATAATTATTACAACGACAATACCACCGCAACACTAAAGGCAGACAAATACATTATGCCTAGTATTTTTGTACAAAACGATTATCAACTTAGTACCAAACAAAATATACTATTAGGAGCCCGTTACGATTATAATTCCAATCACGGCAACATATTTACGCCACGCATAGCCTATAGATACAAATTCACAGATTTTGATGTATTTAGAATAAATGCAGGAACGGGATTTAGAGTTGTAAACCTATTTACAGAAGATCATGCAGCCTTAACCGGAGCCCGAGAAGTTATAATTGTAGATCAATTAAAGCCAGAAAAATCATATAATATAAATCTAAATTACCTAAAAAAAATATACGGAGATACAGGTAATTATTACAGCCTGGAGGCTAGTGCATGGTACACCCATTTTACAAACTCTATCATCCCAGATTACGACACCAATCCTAATCAAATTATTTATGACAATTTAAAAGGGAAAGCCGTATCTAAAGGGATTAGTTTAAATGCTGACGCCACATTTACAAACGGTCTTAAAACCATGCTTGGCGTAACATTTATGGATGTAAACAAAACCGAAAACGGAAATACAACCCGCCAAATGTTAACCGAGCAATTTACCGGAACCTGGACCATAAGCTACGACATACCCAAAACAAAAATAAGTATAGACTACACCGGTAACCTTTACGGAGGCATGCGTTTACCCACTCTTGGCCCTCTAGATCCGCGTAGATCCTATTCCAAACCGTTCTCCATACAAAACATACAAGTAACCTACAAAGGTTTAAAAAATCTTGAATTTTATGGCGGGGTAAAAAACCTTTTAAATTGGACCGTAAACAAAGGCAATCCGTTTGTCATTGCCCGATCTCATGACCCGTTTGATCGTGGCGTGGATTTTGACACTAACGGAAACGCCATCCCAACACCAACCAACCCGTACGGCCTAACTTTTGATCCTACGTATAGCTACGGCACCAATCAAGGCATACGCGGCTTTGTAGGACTTAGATACACCTTATAAAACTAGTTTAAACTAACTAATAATTTGGGCATTCCGCTACAAAAACTCCTACCGTCGTTTTTTAGCGGTCGCGCTTTTCGCACTCGCTCTTTTTACTCCATTACATTACATAAAAAGGAGCTCAAACAAATGCTACAATCGCTAATGCAAATAAAAAAGGCTGTCTATAAAGACAGCCTTTTTTATTTATTTTTTAATGAATTTTAGAGATCCTTTATTTTCTAATGAAATCAAATAAACTCCACTTTGTAATTCTTGTGTTATAATTTGCTGATTCACATCAACACTTCCTTTTTTAACCTTACTACCTAGAGTATTATAAATCTCATATTTTGTAGGTTTGTCAATTGCCTTAACTTGTATATAATCTCGGGCTGGATTTGGATAAATACTGATTTGACTATGTTTTTCCAACGAATCTATGGAAAGCGTGTTACCGCAATCTAATCCTAAATAATAATTTCCTATACCGCCTATGCCTCCAGTTGAAAATAAAAAGTTAGATGCATTATCAGGAATTATATCTCCAAAATTTAAATAATAAGCATAAACTACACTATTAGCATCAAATTCTTTATTAATATGTATATCTGATTCTTCAAATACAGCCATAATCCAGTAATCTCCAGGTGATAATAACGTAGGAGTTACTGATAATGAAACCTCTCCAGATAGTACATTACCAATAATACTAGAAACAATTAAATTATTAGGAGCCCCATTATTGTCTGAATATAGCGCCATTTGAACTCTACTATTAGTACCATTACCAATTAAATTTAAAGATCTTAAAGTACTTTCTTGACTTAATGACAGCTTAAATCCAGAAATTACATTTGAATGAGTAATATTTTGAACGGTACAATTTTTATAGCCTAAATCACAATTTTGACCCTGACAAATTAATGTTAATAAAAGCGTGAATAATAAGTAAATTTTTTTCATAATAAGAATTTTTTAGATATGAAAACCTAACGAATCCTTAACAAAATTGAATATTTCTTAAATCATTAATTCGTTTAAATGAATATTAAAATAGATATATATACCATTTAAGACATTTTTCTTGTTAAAACTCAACTTACTTTTTATAGTACGAAGTGTTTTTAAAATCTTTTATTAAACGTTTATATGTTTTGTTTAATATTTTTTTGGAGTTACTCGAAAAGTTAATTTTATTATCATCAATTCCTCTGCTTGCTGTTCCTGTAATTTTTTGGTTGTAAACCTCCTCTAACGTATTTAAATCGTAAACCACCATAGCAAAATAACTTTGGTTGGATTCTTCCATTTCAATCTGTCTCATACTGTTATCAAACCCCACAGAACCTAATTTATTAGAAACTTCTTTACCACGCATCAATATTAAATAGTCTTGCTGAGTTGCAATTTTTAAACTTTTTAAAGTCTCTTTAGATACGGGTAAAGTTAACTGCATAGGGAAACCCATGTTGTTAGCTCGAGGGAAATAGGTAAAGCGAGAGTCAAAAATAGCTGTAAAATCCTGAATGGCTAAGGTTTCAAAATCATAATGATAGGCTTTGGCAGCATCTAATTTATATAACAACCAGTTACCAGATGTAAAATCCAATTGTCCTTTGGCATAGCTGTTTTCTTTTAAAATACTTGTCATTGAACAGGCAGATAATAAAAGGGCGGAAAGGAGTAGAAGTAGGGCTTTTTTCATAATTTTAATTAATGGGATAATTTTTATGAAAGATAGCGATTAATCTAAAACAAAAAAACCTCCAGATTACTCTGAAGGTTTTTGAGGCATCTAGCGGATTCGAACCGCTGTTGACGGTTTTGCAGACCGCTTCCTAGCCACTCGGACAAGATGCCCTTTGTTATTTCGACTGCAAATATAGGACTGTTTTTTTAAAAACCAAACAGTTTATTGGTAAAAATCGGAATAAAATTAACGTGTTTGCTCTAAAACAACTGTAACTCGCTCAACATCACCACCAATAGGAGGATTAATTTTTGATACTTCAACCAAAGTTTTTTCTACTAGAGGAATTTCAGCTAAAATACGAGTGTTGATTCGTTTGGCAACATGCTCTAATAATTTAGAACGAATAGCCATTTCCTCGCAAACAATTTTGTTTAAATGTACGTAATCAACCGTATCAATTAACTCGTCCGTATCACACGATTGCGAAAAATCGGCATGAATTTCTAAATCTACTGAATAGTCTGAACCTATTTTACTTTCCTCAACCAAGCAGCCGTGGTTAGAGAAAATTCGAATATTTTTTAAACGGATGATTCCCATTTTGTATTAATTATTGTTTTTAAGTAAGCCAAAGGTAAGGATTTTTATATATAAGATAAGAGATTGAGATGTTAGATTTAAAGTTGTTAGATATTAAGGTTTAAGTTATAAGGCTTAAGTTATAAGACTTAAGTTATAAGGTAGAATTTTTTGTTATTAGTATTTAATGATATTCTCTTTTATCTTTACTCTTTTATCTTTACTCTTTTATCTTTACTCTTTACTCTTTTCTCTTTTCTCTTTTTTCTGACTTCTGACTTCTGATCTCTTTTTTGCATGAGGGATAGAGGCGGTATCCTTTGGTTTAAAATGGAGTTTACGGAATTTTTAAAACCAAAGATTAAGCCGAAAGCCCGACCTATAAAAAACGACGGTAGGAGTTTTTGTATAGGGCATGCCCTAAAGAATTAAAAAGTATGTATTTAGGTTTATAAGATGTTTAGTAAATGAAGAAAATTTGGTAAATTTGTAGTCTTAATTCAAGAAAAATGTCGACAAAAGAAAAATCATTGAATTTCATAGAACAAATCATTGAAGAGGATTTAAAAAATGGTTTGTCACAAGATAAATTACGTTTTCGTTTTCCGCCGGAACCTAATGGGTATTTACACGTTGGGCACGCATCGTCTATTTGCTTAAACTTTGGTTTAGGTTTGGATTATAAGGCGCCGGTTAATTTACGTTTTGATGATACAAACCCTGCTAAAGAGGAGCAAGAGTTTGTGGATGCTATTAAACGTGATGTGGAATGGTTAGGTTTTACGTGGGACCAAGAGGTTTACGCGTCTGACTATTTTCAGGAATTATACGATTGGGCGGTTCTTTTAATTAAAAAAGGAAAAGCATATGTTGATAATTTAAGTGCTGAGGAAATTGCAAAACAAAAGGGTACACCGACGCAACCGGGGGTGAATTCGCCAAACAGAGACCGATCTGTAGAGGAGAATTTAGATTTATTTGAAAGAATGAAAAACGGTGAATTTGCTGAGGGTGAATATATTTTACGTGCTAAGATTGATATGGCATCGCCAAACATGTTAATGCGTGATCCTATTATGTACCGTATTATTAATGCGAGCCACCACAGAACTGGAAATGACTGGAAAATTTACCCAATGTACGACTGGGCACATGGGGAATCTGATTATATTGAACAAATTTCGCACTCGTTTTGTACGTTGGAGTTTTTACCTCACCGTGAATTATATGATTGGTTTTTAGATCAGATTTTTGACGAAAATAAAGTGAGACCAAAACAACGTGAGTTTGCTAGACGTAACTTATCGCACACGGTTGTATCTAAACGTAAATTATTACAATTAGTTAACGAAGGGCATGTTACGGGTTGGGATGATCCACGTATGAGCACAATTTCTGGTATGCGCCGTAGAGGTTATACGCCTGCTGCTATTCGAAATTTTGCTGAAACTATTGGTATTGCTAAACGTACCAACTTAATTGACGTGAGTTTACTTGAGTTTTGTGTGCGTGAGGATTTAAATAAAATTACGGATCGTGTAATGGCTGTTTTAGACCCAGTTAAATTAGTGATTACGAATTATCCTGTAGGTCAAGAAGAGTGGTTAGAGGCAGAAAATAATCCGGAAGCTGAGGAGTTAACGTTTAGAAAGGTTCCTTTTTCTAGAGAATTATATATTGAAAGAGAAGACTTTTTAGAGGAAGCGAACAGCAAGTTCTTCCGTTTAACTTTAGGAAAAGAGGTTCGTTTAAAAAATGCTTACATTATTAAAGGTGAAAGCGTTGTTAAGGACGAAAATGGTAACATTACTGAGATTCATGTAACGTATGATGCAGATTCTAGATCGGGTAGTGGTACTGAGGCGTCTAAACGTAAAGTAAAAGGAACGATACACTGGGTGTCTATCCCGCATGCTGTTGAGGCTGAGGTTAGAATTTACGACCGTTTATTTACGCATGAAAATCCGGACGGAAATAAAGAAGTAGATTTTAAAGAATTTATTAATCCTGATTCTTTAAAAGTGATTACAGGTTTTGTTGAGCCTAGTTTAAAAACGGCTAAGGATGGAGATAAATTCCAGTTTCAACGTTTAGGTTATTTTGCAGTAGACAAAGATACCACTGAGGATAAACTTGTATTTAATAAAACAGTTGGTTTACGTGATACGTGGGCTAAGGTTGAAAGTAAAGAATAAGTATTTATTATATATTTAAAAAAGGGCTATGAATTACATTCATAGCCCTTTTTAATTTATTCTTGTTTCGAGAAAACCATTGCTAAACGATTTCCGTCATAAAATTTTAAAGTGTTTCCAGTAATATCATATGTTAAAGACGGTTTAGTTAAATAGTCTAAAACTTTACGTTCTGTTTCCTGCTTCTCTGTACTTAAACAAGCCATTTTTGTTGAGCCAAGTTTGGAAAAACTAATGTTATTTGTTGTTGAAGTAAATTCACCAAAAAAGTTGTTACATCCGGAGTTACCGTTCACTTTTTTAGTTACAGGATCGAATTGTATAAATGCCTTATCGTAATCCATACCAACATTTTCTAACTGTATTAGTTTCCATTTGTTTACACCAATATAACTCCAAATATCCGCTTGAGTAGGTTGTGTTAACTCAATAGTTTTTTTTGTTGCTTGGTTAGTTAAAATGTAGGTATTACCCATTTGTGTAATTTTAAATGTTTGATCTTGGATCGCGTTCATAAATTGAGAT
>CAVBJB010000002.1:0-33259 GCA_963595625.1 Lachnospiraceae bacterium
ATACAATACCCACCAATGGCAAGTAATACTAGGACACTCCATTGAAAAGGAAATTCTTCAGATACTCCCAATAGATATCCAATAATTGAAGAAAAAACAACACTTATGGCTAAACCCATTTTTGTAATTGCTTTAAAATCAATAAAAATAGATTTCAATGAGGTTTTATTATGAGAAGTTTCCAAAACTAACTTTTGTTTAAACATTATTATTTGCCGCAAATATACTTCTAAAATATATTTTAGCACAATTAAAAGTCTTGTTTTTTCTTTAAAAATAAAGCACTGTCAACTACTTAGCGTACGTTTTACGAAGTAAAATATTTACTACAATACTAATTCTCTATTTTTTTACCTCAATTTTATTAAAAAAGGACAAAAAAAGCCCAATTTAATGATTTAATTAAAAATCTGTATACGAGTTAAAAATATCTGATCTTAAACCAATTTGAAACCAAGTAGTGTTGGATTTATTTACATTAATAGTTTCTTTTTCAGGAGAAAAACTACGATGTTGTAAAGATCCAAATAATTTTAAATTCATATTTGGATTTAGTAAATACCCCGCTTGTAATTCTGTATTTAAAATAGTTGTTTTAATACCTTGGCCAACTTTTACATTGATGTCTTGATATCTATTATCGTCGTAAGCCAAATACGGATTCCCTCCGTAATTTATATTGTTAACGCCATCATTATAGTCTAAACCTTTAGAACCAACTACTACTTTAGCATCTGCATACCATCTACCTTTAAAGTATCGAGCTATAGCAACAAATTCTCTAAAATTAGCACCCCATAAATGCGCCATAGTTTGGTTATTATGACCGTAGTTTGTAATTACTGAACTGTGAGAATATGTATAAGGCCTTACGTAATTATACTCTGCCTGTAAGGTTAAGTTTTTAATTTTAAAAGCGTCGTAATATTTTCCACCGATTTGGAAAGCATATTTATTTTTCCAACTGTTTTGACCTCCCGTAAAATCTTTTACTGACAACTCATCTAAAAACAATTGGCCATACATGTTAAAGTTGGTTGTAAACTTGTATTTAGAGGTTAATCCTAAAGCTGCATTTCCGCTACGAGAAGATGATGTAAATTCTACCGAACGATAAAAAATTATTGGGTTAACAAAATTTACGTCGAAACCTCTGTTATTTGTATTGTTCCATACTACCGTTTCAAAAAATCCTAAATTCCAACGATTTGTAACGTTCCAACTTAAATAATGATTGGCCATGTATTTGGTTGCATATGTTCTATCTGCAGTAACCTCTGTTCTTGGATCTTTTAACCACATGTACGTATTGGTATATTTAATCTTCCAAAATGTAGTATTTATCTTAAAGAAAGGGTAGGGGCTCGCTACATCAGATGTTATTAATGAGCGGTATCCATCTCCAATAAAATTTCTTCCGTAACCTAACTGGAAATTTAAGAAATTACTTGGTGTGTAAGAAATGTTAGCATCTGCAGACGGGAAATCGTATGCATCTGTTTTAAAACGTTTAGCTATTCCAATACCAGGAATGATTGCAGGGTTCCCCCCATCTGGCCTCATACTTTCTGCATAACTATTATAGTAGTCTGCAAATCTACCTTGAGACTCAAATACAGTTGCTGTAAAACTTAAGTTTTTACCTAATTGTCCGTGAACATTTAAAGCTCTGGTATTATTGTACGTATATTTTAAATCTGAATTAAAATCTTTACCTACTCTTAAATCCCAAACTGGATTTAAAACAAACCAATAATTATTACCTTTTATAGCAACTAAATTCTCATTAAATAATTTTTTACCAAACCAACTATTTCTGTTTAATTTGATATCATTATATCGTTTGTCAAAATCATAATATTTAACAACCTCAGCGTAATTTAAAGGTTTAGATGCTGTATGAACGTTGGCTCCTACTTGGTTTAAATAAGGATCAAACTCGGTGTAATAACTATGACTAAACGGAATGTTTACATAACTTTTATACAGATCATTGGTATAAGGTTGTGTTTTTAAACCGTTAACCTCATTTAATTCCTTACGATCGTTTACATAATTTGATTTAGAATTGTTTTGCAGAAAATTATTTTCGTTAGGGTCTTTCCAAACCGTATTTTGTAACGGAATATTTATACGTAATGAATAACGATATACTTGTTTTTTACCACCATCCTCAACAGGTTTTACTGTTGGTAATTTAGAAATGACATCTCGTGCGGCTTGTTTAAGTTCTGGAGAGTCAGCATCCACATACGTAGTCGAAAAGTTACCTATAGTATCTACCTGAATTAATGCATAAACTGTCCCTTTATAGTTGTTTTTTTTCTCATTTTCTGGTAGAGAAAATTCTTTAAATATAAAATCTTGAATGGTGTTATAAAAACACGATTCTGTTGGGGTATCCGCACAATTACTAAATGTAGGAACTGGTTTACCTCCTTGTTGAGCAAATACAAATGTTGAAGTTAAACTAAACAGGATGGTTTTAAAGTACTTTTTACTCATAAAAATGGAAATATATTAGTAATCCGATTGGGAATTTACCCCGTTAATAATAGCATCTGCAGATGATGTACCAATACGCTTAACGCCTAATTTAATCATTGCTAATGCTTCATCTAAATTACGTACACCTCCAGAGGCTTTTACTGGTAAAGGTGATGCATTTTCGATCATCATTGTAATACTTTCTACAGTTGCACCATTTGGTACTCCAGGTTCTGTTTTAAAAAATCCAGTAGACGATTTTACAAATACTTTATCAAAACTCTTTTCATCAAAATTTTTAATAACTGTATTTTTAATAAGAGCTGAAATTTTAACTATCTCTAGAGGAGTTAAAGCTGCAGTCTCAATAATCCATTTTACAGTTTTATTGTTATCTAATCCTAATTTAGTACCTAAATATACTTGTTCTTTTACATAATCAACTTTACCATTTTTGTAGGCTATATAATCAATTACATAATCTAGTTCGTCCGCTCCATTATCTATGGCACGTTGTGCCTCTTCTAATTTTTCTTGGGTAGAATTTGTACCCTCTGGAAAGGAAATAACAGTACCAACTTGCACGGCAGACTTTTGCTTTACTATTTCTTGTTTTGCAAGAGCTACAAACTCGGGTCTAATCATTACACATTTATATTGACCTTTAATAGTATCTAAAATAAAAGTATGAACCGTTTGGTAATGTGCTGCTTGATCAAGCCCAGCTTGATCTGCAGTTTTTAAATAAGTTGAGTCTAAAAATTGCTTCATATCCATGTGTATAAAAATAAAAAAATCCCGATTAATAATCGGGATTTTTAAAAAACTATTTTATTTAATTTGCTTTAGATCTAAACTTTATTAATTGCTTGAATGTAAGCAAACCTAAAAGTAAACCCAAGGTATTTGCTAATACATCAAAAATATCTGCTGTTCTATCTTGTGTTAATACATGCTGTAACACTTCAATCAACATTCCGTAAAAAAAACAACTTAAAAAAACTAAAAAATACTTTTTAGTACTTAGGGTTTTAGTTACATAAAAATAAAACAACCATAAAATTACTAAGGCAAAATATAATAATGCATGCAATACTTTATCATAACCTAAAATTGGAATATCAACACTTTGTATGTTTTTACTACTTGTTAAACATCCTATAAGGATAACAAGCGTCCAAATAAAGGCTAATGTAAAACTAAATTTATGCACCAATTAATGCTTTGTAGTCAGCGTCTGATAATAATTCATCGATCTCAGCTGGATTAGAAATTTTAACTTTAATCATCCAACCTGCACCGTAAGCGTCTGTATTAACCGCCTCTGGTGTAGACTCTAAAGAGTCATTAAATTCGATAATTTCACCTGAAAGAGGTAAAAATAAATCAGAAACTGTTTTAACAGCCTCAACTGTACCAAAAACCTCATCTTTATCTAGAGTTTGGTCTAAAGAGTCAACCTCAACGTAAACAATATCACCTAATTCTTTCTGTGCGAAATCTGTGATTCCTACTGTTGCGATTTCTCCCTCGATTGATACCCACTCGTGGTCTTTAGTGTACTTTAAATTTGCTGGAATATTCATTGTGTTATTTATTTTATTAGCAAATGTAATTTTAATATTTATTATTTAAAAACTCTATTGGATTTAATTTCCAAGATTATATCTAAGCGTAAAACCAGCTCTAATATTAGTTATCGGAAATGTTGTTGACACTACTGCTTTAGAGAATGTATGATCGTAATAAAACAAAGCCGTTAAATTTCTTGAGAAAGAATAATCAGCCGTTGCTCTAATAGACCAAATATCTTGACCGGCAGTTAGCTCGTTGTTGTTGTAATCTAAATATCTAACAAATGTATTTGAACGTCTGTAGGATACATCTGCCTTTAAATTTAAATCACTTTTAATAACTCCGGCGTTAGCCTCAGCAAATCTAGAATTTAGTGTAACGTCTTTAACCCTATATCCCATTCCAAAGATGTATTCATTTCCTTTAACTTCTGTCAATAAATTATTGTCAAAACTCATAGATAGAACACGGTCTTTTTTAATCTCTGCTAAGAATTTTAAAGAACTTTTTAATTCAAAATCTACTTTAACCAGCGGATTAAATTGCTCCGTTAAGTTAATGTTAGATACAATTGTTTTGCTATAAAAATTACCAATACCATTGTTATCTTGTCCGTAAGGATTTTGATCATAATCTAAGTTAGATCTAAAATTACTTACCGTATAAGCCGACTGATATCCGTGCTGAATTGCAAATCGGCGGAATTTATCCTGAAAGTATTTTAACTTCATTAATCCACCATATTTTAAATTCCAGTTTGGTAAAGGTATGTCTTTAAAAATTCCGGTTTTAACATCAGCTGCATCTGCACCTGTATAGGCTGCTAATAACGACGGAATTAATACCGACTGGTTGTTTTTACCAAATCCTACCGGATACCCTTGGTTAGCTAAGTAAAAATTATAATTAGGATCTGTAGTTCCCGGTAAAGGGTTATTTACATCTCCATATCTAGGGATATTGCCTCCGTAAAATTTCTCTGCTAACCTATTTGCAACTGTTAACCTGTTGTCCTTAAACTGCTCAAAAGCGTCTGATCCTGTAGCATCTGATTTTGAAAAAGATGTGCGGATCATAACTGTTGATATAGAAAAGTTTCCGTAAGAGTAAGGGGATAAGGAATTATAAATACCATTTGGAGAAACATCGAATTGCTCCGAGTAATTGGTATTATAATTTCTGTCTGCTCTAATATCAATTTTTAAATCTGGGAAAACCTCTAATTGCCCTGTTATGTTTAAGGTTTTGTTCGAAACTTTTGTAAAGTTTTGATTAAACTCTGGGTAATATGTAAGGTAACCGTATTTAGCCATTTCATATCGAATATCGGACTGACTTCCTAAAACAAATCCTAAACCTGGTTTTGTTGTACCCCAATATCCTACGCCAGGTGTATATCCTGGTAAAGCTGTACCCTCGTTTTGAGTGTAATTAACTTGTAAGTTTTTTAAACTTGTAACTACACCAATTAACCCATCTAAAAACTTAGAACCTTGTTGCGGTTGCGCATTTTGGTTTTGTGCAACTACACGCTGTCCTGGTTTTGGAGGTCCTGCTGGAACCTTTGGTTGTTGTGGTCTACGTTGTGTACTTTTTACTAATCCAATATGTTTATAGAACGTTTCCATATTAAAGGTTGTATTAAGTCTATGCACACCTGCATTTTGTATGGTGTTACCTAGATCGTAATTTATACCTTCAAACTCAATATGAGATAAAGCATCAGACGAACGTTGCCAACTAAAATCACTTGTGTAAGAATAGGTAGATTTTATAAAGGCAAAAGTTGGAAACTTGTTTATTGGTAAATCATAGTTAACAACTAATTGCTGGTTATGTAAATCTGTAGTACCTACATTAAAGTAATCGTGGTAAACATCTAAACTATTATCCGATTGGTTAAACTCGTTTAAATAATTTCGAACTAAATTATTAGATGCCGCATTGTAATTAAATCGTAAAGATTTAGTCAGGTTAAAATTGAAACCGTAATTGTAGTTAAAGAAATAATTTCTTCTGTACAACGGATCTAATCCTATACCCTGAACCTCAACTTGTCTAAATTGCTGACGGTTATATTGTCTAATAATATTGTTAGAGAACGTAATATTTGTAGGCAAATAATTAATATTTAAATCTTTTAATAATTGCCAGTAACTGCTCTTTTTTACAAATTCTTTATTCTTAAAAGGCTCAATAGGTTTTGATGTAAAGCTGTAAGCATAATCAACTGCTGAGCGTGTTTGTTTATCCATTTGATCCTCGATCTGGAAATCTCTGTGGAACATTTGATTGTGAGAATGCGATAAAGTAACATTTTCAACATCATAAATTTGCGCTTTTTTGTCTGCCGCTCTATCTTTTCTAACACCTATTAAGTTTATACTTGTACGTTTTGTATAATCTTCGGCTCTGTTTTTAACACGTTCCTTCTCTTCCTCACTCGCTGTAATATCTAAAACATCCTTAAGTTGGATATCTTGATAGTAAGGATCGTATTTTGGTGTTATTGTTTCTTCCGAAATAGAATAATTAAACGGTACGTGTACTCCCCATTTTTTTGGAAGAAGTTGACCTGCGTTAACACTTGTCATTACATTGTATTGGAACATATCCTCACGGCTTCTTTCATTAGCCCCTTGTTCTATTCCTCCAAATCCAATGGTAGATTTTCTTGTTGTTGCAGATACGTTAGCAAAATCAGCAATGTTAGAGTCTAAGGTACCAACAGCTGCCCAACCGCCTTTGTTGTCTAGACCAGACATTCTTAACTCATTAAACCAAACTTCTCCTTCAATATTAGAGGTTGTATTGTTTTTAATACCTACCATTAAAGTTCGTACTAATCCAAAATTTGGATTTCCTTTTATACCAATAGTTAATGCATTTTCTCTACCTGCTAAAGAACCATCAATAAAAGAATCTTGCACAAACTGAATTCCGTCGTTAGGGTCAGAGTCTGGAGGCAATGTGTTTTGTAATGCCATTACCTTTAGCTTGGTTAATAACTCTAAGGGTAATTCAATTTCATTTTCTAAAGGCCAAACACGTCTAGGATCTCTTTCATTAGGTTGTGTAACTTTTAAAGGAATTTCTATTTGATAGAAGTTATCTGTAAAGTCATTTCCTAATCTAATAAAAGCAACCATTTGATCATCTTGTAACACATTACGGTTTGGGATACTCTCAGCATGTAAAAACATTCTTAGTTTTTTATACTGACGCATATCAACACTTACATTTTTAAATACTGCCCTAGCATCCTTACCTTCTAAACCTCCGCTTGGAGTTCCGTCTGGACTGTAAACTCTAAGCGATAAAGATTGCTCGTTTTGGTTAATAATTGTGTTATTATTATCAAACTGCTCTCTTTGTACCCCTGGAGGTAAAACATAACTTACAGGCTGTCTGTTATAGTTTTCCTGTATGTTCACCGCCGCAATATCAAAACCTGTATTATCATCTGCAACGTTAGTATCTGTATAATCAAGAGTGGATGTATAACGTCTCCATTCTCCTCGCACTAGATCTAATGCTCCGAATCTTAAAGTTACTTCTTCCTCAAATCCCGTTAAAAACATTCTTAAAAATCGTATAGATCTAAAGTCAGTAATTTCACCTTCTATATTATTAGGGTTATTTGCTAACTCTTGTACAGGAATTTTATACTGAATCCAACGTACATTTTCAGTCCCAGTTGGTGTTTGTACACCGTTTGTAGTTACAACATCCGTTACATAATCTGTACCTACAATTGGGTTTGCATTGATTGGAACTTCAACTTTAAAATACGCCTCAATGGTATTCATCGTATTGTCTCGGTTAATATCTTCTGTATCCGGAAAAGTTGTAGAACCTCTAGAATTTTCGTTTAAAGATACAGGAGAGTTACCCTGAGTACCGTTGTAATTTTTATAACGTTCTATTACGTTACCTGATGCTTCAACAAAATATTGGTAGTTATCTCCAGACGGGTCAGCTAAACCAGCAAATTGAGGAAAGTATGCTGCCTCTTCCGCATCTGTTAATCCATCCAAACCAACATCCTGAACATTTCGATTAGCTGTCTCAGTATCGAAAGCATAAATTAACGACTGAGAGGCTGGTATTTTACCCCAGTTCGATGTATGTGTTGGCGTAGTAGAGTTAACACTTGGCAAACCATTTTCGTAAAGTTTACGACCGTCTTTCAAAATATCTTCAGATACTTCTCCAAGGTTTAAAACTAATTTACCTGTATTTGTTGGAGATGCTGTTGCATTAGGATCTGCACTGTAATACGGATCCATAATCCAGAACTGAATATACTCAACGTTATTTTGTTCAAAATTTGTTGCCGTTAGCGCTCTCATAATTCCTCCCCAATTATCTCTAGGATTAGATAATGCTCCTGTTGATAAGTTCATGCTTGGGTTAAAATTGTAAGGTCCTCTTTCGTTTGGATAGTACGTTAAATCTAGTGTATTGATAACGGTACTTTCTCCTCTTGCAATATCCGTATTTGGGTAAAGCTCTTGGCTGTAAATACGTCTTGTTCTGTTATTAGAAACATCTCTAAGATTTAACCCTTGCGGACGCTGACTGTCTATATAAAAAATAGGATCAATGCTATACCAAGATAATTTGGCTCTTTTAAATCCGTAAGACAAATCATTTTCTACCTTTTCTCCACCAAAACCAATAGGCGCACTGGCAAGAGTCCAAGATAAAGGTGATTTTAAATCTATATTGGTTTGAGATCCCTCAAAGTCATCAATATAAATTGTAGGTTCCCCGTTCATCTGATCTTGTTTAGAGGCACCTGGAGATAGGTAAGCAAATTCTCCGCGAACAGAAATATTTGAAGGAACGTCTGTATCAATATTTGGTAACTTATTCACTAATCTTGTCAATAAAGGAATTTCTGAAGAATACGTTCCGTTTAAACCAAAAATTGAGTTATTAACAGACTCTTGACCGTAATTCGATTTAACTGTGAACGGACGCTCGGTCATTCGTAAAAAAGTACCTCCTAATTTTGCCTTTTCATTAAACTTATGTTCAACATCTACTCCGTAAAAACGACGTGTTTGCTGACCAAATACGGCATTATTTTCTAAGGAGATTTCTACGGGAGTACTTGAATTTTTTAAAGAAGGGTCTAATAGATTAACCATTCCTCCTTGATAGTCTACTGTATAATCTACCCCTTCCATTAAAACTCTACCTCCGGCTGTAACTACTACAGATCCCTGGGGTACATTGAAAGATCCTAATGGAATACCTCCACCACCCGAAGAGGATTTGAATTTACCCTTTAATTGAAATTTATTTTTTTGACTTTCCTGAAGAGCTAATGCCTGAGATTTTAAATATAAATTCTTGAAAACGTACTTACGTTGATTGGCATTGTAATTTGCCCCATTGGTTTCATCTTCTGCATAATAATCCTCTGTTGGACTTGTACGTAATTTCTCAAATAAACTACTACCAAAAGGCTCAACGGTAGTAAAGATAATTCGACCGTTTTGTGTATCTACCGTAATACCAGGTACAAAGTCAAAAAATCCGTCACCATTTTCTTGTGGATCGTTTGTAAAGTTTAATTTATCAACGTCAAAAACCTTAATTAAAGGCTTTTCAGCAACAGAACTTGGTAATGGAACCTGAGGTTGTGTAATATTATATGCCTCTGCCGGACTAATAAAGTTTAAAGGAGAAGGATCTGTATATAAAATATTAAACACAAAATCTTGTTGAGATAATTGATAAGCACCATCTAATTGATAGATATTCTTCATCATTAAATCCCAAGTAGGCTCATTTATACTGTTTAAATTACTCTTTAAAAGTTTTAATATTAAGTTTTGGGAAGATGGGATTCCGGTATCTCCTACACTTGTAGCGTCTACACCATCTGTTCCAAACTCTCCAACTTGATAAACTTTATCCCCTATGGTATATTGGTAGGCAACAGCTAAAACCTCATCATTAGCTAATCGTTGGTTTAAAGAGATGTAACCTAATTGTGGATGAAAAGTAAACTCTGATGCATTTAATTTACGAGCACTTTCTAATTTAGAATAATCTAAACCTTCTCTTACTTGTACTTGTGGATTAAAACCCGAAGAAGTAGTTGCAATATCTCTAATTGAATTGTTTAACAATCCTCCCGCACCAATTAAAGCAGGATCAAATAAGTTGTTTTTATTATCTACAGGTGCGTTTACTTGCGTATTTCTAAAAAAGTTGTTGATGTTTTGATCTGCAACTCCGACCGCACGCATAGTTAAATCGTAGTTTAAATTATTAACAATTCTGGATTCTCCTAAATCCTGAAGTGCAACTATATTACGTAAGTTATTGTTGGTTTGATTGATTACATTTTGTTTGTTTGTAACCCAAACCTCTATACGGGTAATTTGTACACGAGAGTTTATAAAAGGATATGTTTTTAAGGCATCGTCATACTTATTTCTGAAGTATTGAGATAAGAAATAGTGTCTATCAGCATCGTATTCTTGTCCAAATTTTTGAAACTCAGTTAAAGTTCCTCCTCCTTGTGATGTAATACTTTTAGTTTGTGATTTTTGTTCTGAGTAAACACCCGTTACAGTAGTTTTACCAAACTTAAGTTGCATTTTAGCACCAAATAAACTTTGTGCACCTCTAATTAAAGAATTGCTTAAAGGGAAAGAAACGTTACCAATTTCTATTTTTTGTAAAATATCATCTTCGTCTGGAGAATAATCCAGCTTAATCATATTTTGGAAGTTAAAAGTTGACTGCGTATCGTAATTAGCAAAAACATTTAAACGCGTCCCAACCTTACCCTGTAAACTCATACTGATACGCTGATCAAAATCAAACGTAAATGTTCTACGGTTTCTGGGCGAGAAAGAAGGATTGTCTTGTTTAGTATAACGTCCACCTAAATCTATCTCTACTGTTCCGGTTGGTTTAACATCTATAGTATTTCCACCAAAAATGGTTTCAAAGAATTTTGAATTTACATAATACCTTGGCAGTAAATTACGCTTTTCATCTTCGGTAGCATTAGTACCGTCCATAGCGCGTAATTTATCTTTGTAGTATTTACGCATTGATTCCTTTAAGGCTAATTTATCGTACTCTTCTGGTGTTAAAATTAAAGGATACGTGATATTAAAACCATCGAACGTTTTGGATAAAATATACCTATCAGTAATAGGATCATAAACATAAACGTCAGAAATACTAGTAGGGTTTTTTAATTCAACTTTACCCAAGGATGGTTTCCTAATGGTATCACTTTCTTCTTGGGCAGTAGATTTAAAAGTAAAAAATAATGTTACAATACACACTAACATTATTTTATAAGCGAAAATTGGTTGGTTATTTTTCAATGCTTATAAGTTTTTTAGCGCTTTTTTGATTAATGATTCTACAGTTGCAGTTGGGTCTTCTTTTAAAATTTTATCAATAATTTTTTCAGAAGATTTTCTAATAAATCCTAAAACTTCTAAAGCATCTAAAGCTTCGTCTCTATTTCTGTTTTTAGGAGCAATCTCAATCGACTCAACATTGTAAATTTTTAATACTTTATCTTTTAAGTCGATAATTACACGTTGTGCGGTTTTAACACCAACACCTTTTGCTGATTGTATAGTTGCCACATCACCATTTGCAATAGCTTGGATAATATTATCTGGCGGAATAGATGATAGCATCGTTCTGGCTGTTCCGGGACCAATTCCAGAAACCGAAAGCAATAGTTTAAACAATTCTCTTTCAGCCTTATCCATAAAACCAAACAATGTATGCGCATCTTCCTTAATGTGTTGATAAGTAAACAGCTTAATATTTTCATCATTTGGTAATAGTGAGTAGGTATGTAGCGAAATATGAATTGCATATCCTACACCGTTGCATTCTACAACAACTTCAGTAGGTGATTTTTCTACTAGCTTCCCCTTAACGTGTGCAATCATTATTGATATTTTTATAAAAATTAAATAGCTGCCCTGTGTTTACAAGGCAGCATAAATATAATTATTAATTTGTAAGTTTTTTTACTTTTTTATAAGCTTGTTTTTTTTCGCTTTTTCTTGAGCATCTACAACAGCTACAGCTGCCATATTTACCATCTCGTCTACACGTGCTCCTAATTGGAAAATGTGAACAGGTTGCTCTAATCCCATGATGATTGGACCGATTGATGTAGATTTATTTAACTCCTTCATGTGCTTATACGTAATATTCGCAGCGTCTAGATTAGAGAAAACTAAAGCATTTACTTTTTGATCTACTAATTTAGAGAAAGGGAATTTACTTTTTAACATATCTGGATTTAAGGCAAAATCCGCTTGAATTTCTCCATCAACAATCATTTCAGGATAATTTTGATGTAGCATTTTAACTGCCTTATTCATTTTTTTAGAACTTGGCGTATGCGAAGAACCAAAATTAGAATAAGAAACTAAAGCTATGGCAGGATTTAATCCAAACATTCGCATGGTTTTGTCTGTCATGTATGCAATATGGGCAACTTCCTCAGCCGTTGGATCCGGATTTATGGCGGTATCTGCTAAGAATAGTGGTCCTCTTTCTGTTAACATCATGTTTGCTGTAGCAATTTTATGAACCCCTGGAGCTTTATCCATCATTTCTAAAATTGGCTTTACAACTGTAGGGTAACTTCTTGAATATCCTGTAACTAAAGCATCCGCATCACCTTGTCTAACCATCATTGAAGCAAAATAATTACGTTCACGCATCATTTTATTTGCATCAATTAGAGTAATTCCGTTGCGTTTTCTTTCTTCCCAAAGTAAAGTTGCATAAGCTTCTCTTTTACCATCCATTTCTTGCGACTTTGGATCTATAATGGTAACTTCTGCATCAAAACCAATTTCTTCTTTTAATTCTAAAATAACTTCCTTGTTACCTAATAAAATTGGGAAACCAATACCTTCTTCACTTACAATTTGAGCTGCTTTTAACACATCTAAACTGTCTGCTTCAGCAAAAATGATGCGTTTTGGATCTGTTTTAGCACGGTTAATTAACAAACGAACCATTTTATTGTCAGAACCCATACGGTCGTTTAACTCATCTTTATACTTATCCCAATCTGTTATTGGCTCTGTAGCTACTCCAGACTCCATAGCTGCTTTAGCAACTGCTGGTGGAATTTCAGTAATTAAACGAGGATCAAAAGGTTTAGGAAGTATGTAGTCTTTACCAAAAATTAATTTCTTTTCGCCGTAGGCAATATTAACTTGTTCTGGCACTGTCTCTTTAGCTAGGTTAGCCAAAGCGTAAACAGCAGCCATTTTCATTTCTTCGTTAATTTTTGTTGCTTTTACGTCTAAAGCTCCGCGGAAGATAAATGGGAAACCTAAAACGTTATTAACTTGGTTAGGTTTGTCAGAACGACCTGTGGCCATAATAACATCCTCACGAGTTGCAATTGCCAATTCGTAATCAATTTCTGGAACTGGGTTTGCCATTGCAAAAACAATAGGATTTGCAGCCATTGTTAAAAGCATATCAGCCGATAAAACGTTTGGAGCCGAAAGTCCTAAAAACATATCAGCACCTTTAACAGCCTCGGCTAACGTTAAACCTTTGGCATCTTTGGCGTATTGTTTTTGCACCTCTAATAAATCTGTACGGTCTGTGGAAAGAACGCCATCTTTATCAAACATGATAATATTTTCGGCTTTTACACCTAATTGTAAATATAAATTAGCACAAGCTAAGGCTGCAGAACCTGCACCAGAAACTACTAATTTAATTTTGTCTATTTCTTTACCGGCTAATTCTAATGCATTTAATAAACCCGCAGCAGATATAATCGCTGTACCGTGCTGATCGTCGTGCATTACCGGGATATTAAGTTCTTCTTTTAAGCGGCGCTCAATTTCAAAAGATTCTGGCGCTTTAATATCCTCAAGATTAATACCTCCAAAAGTTGGAGCAATATTTTTTACAGTTTCTACAAAAGCGTCTATATCCTTAGTATCCACTTCAATATCAAATACGTCAATATCAGCAAAGATTTTAAATAAAAGCCCTTTACCTTCCATTACCGGTTTTGAAGCTTCTGGACCAATGTCACCTAAACCTAATACTGCTGTACCATTTGATATCACCGCAACTAAATTCCCTTTAGCAGTATATTTATAAACGTTCTTTACATCCTTCGCAATTTCTAAACAAGGTTCAGCAACCCCAGGCGAATATGCTAATGATAAGTCTCGTTGTGAAGCATATGGTTTTGTAGGAACCACAGATATCTTACCAGGCGTAGGCTTAGCATGATATAATAATGCTTCTCTTCTTTTAGTGTCTTTGTGCATTTGTTTGTGTTTTTACGAACTTACAAATATAAAAGTAATGGGATAATTTAAAAATTTTTAACTTTTTATTCTTTTAAGAAATCAATATTTCTAAGTAATCCGGTATGTTTGGTACGTTTCACAGCCGACTTTTTGAAGATTTCATTAAACTTTTCTAAAGAAATTTCTTCCCAATCTTTTCTATTATACTTTAATACATCCGTATGAGGGGCAAAAAGCGGTTCCGAATGTGGTTTAGAAAATCGATTCCAAGGGCAAACATCTTGGCAAACGTCACAACCAAACATCCAATCCTCAAACCTACCTTTCATTTCGTTTGGCAAAGCATCTTTTAACTCTATGGTAAAATAAGATATACATTTACTGCCATCAACAACATACGCTTGGGTGATGGCCTGAGTTGGACACGCATCTATACAAGCTGTACATTTACCACAATGGTCTGTTGTTGGTGAATCATATGCCAAATCAATATCTACAATAAGTTCGCATACAAAAAAGAAAGAACCTGTTTTTTTAGAAATGATATTGTTGTTTTTACCAACCCAACCTAATCCACTACGTTCTGCCCAAGCCTTATCTAAAATTGGAGCTGAATCTACAAATGCTCGACCGTTAACCTGTCCAATTTCTTGATTTAGGGAGAAGAGCATCTCATTTAATTTTTGTTTAATTACATGATGGTAGTCTTGACCGTATGCGTATTTAGAAATTTTATAGGAATCAGGATTTTGTTTTTCTGCCGGATAATAATTTAATATTAGGGATATCACAGATTTAGCATCGTCTACAATTAAACGAGGGTCCAAACGCATATCAAAATGATTTTCCATGTATTGCATCTGTCCGTGCATGTTTTGGTTTAACCAAGACTCTAAGCGTGGCGCTTGATCCTCCAAAAATGTAGCTTTAGATATACCACATGCTAAAAAGCCGAGGCGTTGAGCTTCGGCTTTTATAAAATCAGAATATTTTTGTTTTTGATTTTCTGTCATTATACATCAAATAAACCACCTTGTATGTTAGGATTGGTTTTACCTAAATGTTTGTAGGCTTTTTCTGTTACTTCACGCCCGCGTGGGGTTCTGATAATAAAACCTTCTTGTATTAAAAAGGGTTCATAAACCTCTTCAATAGTTTCAGCGTTATCCGATACTGCGGTAGCAAGAGTAGAAATACCTACTGGTCCTCCTTTAAACTTATCGATGATTGTGGTTAAAATTTTATTATCCATTTCGTCTAATCCGCCTTTATCTACATTTAATGCACGAAGGGCAAATCTCGAAATTTCGATGTCTATTTTACCATTTCCTTTTATTTGAGCAAAGTCTCGTACACGGCGCAATAAAGCATTAGCAATACGAGGCGTTCCGCGGCTACGACCGGCAATTTCAATAGCAGCCTCTAAGGTAATGGGTACACCTAAAATGTATGCACTACGTTCAACGATTTGACTTAAAAGTTCAGTAGTATAATATTGTAAACGCGATTGGATTCCAAAACGTGCACGCATAGGAGCAGTTAAAAGCCCAGAACGTGTAGTGGCTCCAACTAATGTGAATGGATTTAGGTTGATTTGAACGGTACGTGCATTGGGACCAGACTCGATCATGATATCGATTTTAAAGTCTTCCATGGCTGAGTATAAATACTCTTCAACCACAGGACTTAAACGGTGAATCTCGTCTATAAATAGGACGTCACGCTCCTCTAAATTTGTTAGCAATCCTGCTAAATCACCAGGTTTATCTAAAACAGGTCCAGAGGTTATCTTGATTCCAACACCAAGTTCGTTTGCTAAAATGTTAGCAAGGGTTGTTTTACCTAATCCTGGAGGTCCATGAAAAAGGGTATGATCTAAGGCTTCGCCTCGCTGATTAGCAGCTTGTACAAAGACTTGGAGGTTCTCTAAAACTTGATCTTGGCCGGTAAAATCGTCAAAGGAAAGTGGTCGAAGTTTACGTTCGATGTCGTTTTCCTCGTAGGAATATTTTTGGTTTGTTGGATCTAAATGCTCGTTCATGCTACAAAGATAATAAGAATTTACAATGTGTGATTTAATTTTTTGTTTGTATTGGGTTTGATGGCGCAGCGCGTTAGCGGTTGGAGCATGTGTTTGAGCTCCTTGTGTAATGCAATGGAACAAGAGCGAGTGCGGAAGACGCGACCCGCCCATAAAGGCGGGTAACGCCCCCAATATTTTGAGAAAAATTTTATGTTAATATAAAAGTGGGGTATAAGAAAAAAAGGATATAAGTTGTAAATTTGAAAAAAATATACACAATGAAAATAAAGTTATTAGCTGCAGCTACTTTACTTATGACTATGGTAAGTACAAATGTATTTGCATGGGGAACTACTGGTCACCGTATTGTTACTGAGATTGCTGAAAAGAATTTAACTAAAAAAGCGAAGAAAAATATTGCTAAGTTATTGGATAATCAAAAACTGGCTTATTTTGCTAATTATCCTGATTTTGTTAAGTCTAATCCTAATTATAAGGAAATGGATAGCTGGCATTATTTAAACTTAGAGGCTGATTTAACTAAAGAAGAGTGTTTTGAGGCTATTGAAAACTCTACTGATAAAAATTTATACAAAAGAGCTTTACTTTTGATTGATGAATTAGGTACTAAAGATAAATTTCAAAAGGATCAATTACAGGAAAAACTGTATTATTTAATTCATATGATTGGAGATGCTCACCAACCGATGCACATGGGAAGACCTAGTGATTTAGGAGGTAATAAAATTACGGTAGAGTATTTTGGTCAACGTACTAACATACATACGGTTTGGGATAGTAAGTTAGTTGATGATGAAAAATACAGCTATACGGAATATACTGAGGTTTTAAATGTTTTAACTAAGGATCAGAAAAAAAGTTTACAAGCGGGTAGTATTAAGGATTGGTTGTACGAATCTCACTTAAAAGCTAACGCTATATATAAAGAGGTAGAAAATAACAGAACGTTACGTTATGAGTACCAATATAATAATAAAAATATTTTAGAAGGGCAGTTACAACGTGCAGGTTTACGTTTAGCTAAAATTTTAAATGAAATTTACGGATAATTAAAAAGAGAGGCAAATGCCTCTCTTTTTTTATTTTTTACCGAATAAACCTCCTAGTAAACCACCTAGACCACCTGATGAATTAGTGTTTTTAGAATCTCCTGTTAAGGCTGCTAAAGCATCTTGAAAATCTACTTTTCCGTCTCCATTTTTATCTAATCCTAAGCCACCTAAAGCGTCTAATAATCCACCTGATTTTCCACCAGATAAACCTGAAATAATATCTGTGATATTAAATCCTGCCTCTCCAGATTTTGCCTTAGATCCTAAGAAACTAATAACCAAAGGAATTAATGTAGTGGCTAAACTAGATGCATTTTTAGAGTCTATACCTACTTTAGATCCCAGATTATTAGTTAATCCTGAAATAATTTGTTGTACTAAAGGATTTGATACAAGACTGTTTTTATCTTGGTTAAAAAGATTCATGATCTCTCCAAAATTACCGCCTTTTACAGCTCCAGAAATACCCTCTAGAAGAGAATTTCCTGTTGCCTGAGCAACTTTAGAAGTTAATGAATTATCTATTGAAGAATTAGAAACCTCTTGAGCTGTGAATTGCTCAATAATTTTATTTAATTGATCTAACATACCTAAACCGTTTTTATTTTTATATAAATATAATAAAAAAAAGCTACTCTTTCGAGTAGCTTTTCTTAAAATATTAATGGTGTAATTGTTCTTCACCTTCTTTGAAAGGAACAGTCTGAGGAACGAAGTCTTCATCCCATCCTGGCTTACTGTAATCGTAAGGCCATCTGTGAACTTCAGGAATAGCACCAGGCCAGTTTCCGTGAATGTGCTCAACAGGAGTTGTCCACTCTAATGTAGTAGCTTTCCATGGGTTTTGCGTAGCTTTTTTACCGTAGAAAATACTATAGAAGAAGTTAAATAAGAATACTAATTGGAATGCAGCACCAACTAAAGCGAAAACAGTAATTAAGATGTTAACATCTACCATTTCGTCAAACATTGGGAATGCAGAGTTAGTATAGTAACGACGAGGTAAACCTGCTAATCCGATAAAGTGCATTGGGAAGAATACACCGTATGAACATACTGCAGTAACCCAGAAGTGAACATAACCTAAGTTTTTATTCATCATACGACCGTACATTTTAGGGAACCAGTGGTAGATTCCTGCAAACATACCATATAACGCAGAGATACCCATTACTAAGTGGAAGTGAGCAATTACGAAATATGTATCGTGAATGTTGATATCTAAAGTTGAATCTCCTAAGATAATACCAGTTAAACCTCCAGTGATGAATGTAGAAACCATTCCGATAGAGAATAACATAGCAGGGTTTAATTGTAAGTTACCTTTCCAGATAGTTGTAATCCAGTTGAACGCTTTAACAGCAGACGGGATTGCAATTAATAAAGTTGTAAAAGTAAATACAGAACCTAAGAAAGGATTCATACCTGATACGAACATGTGGTGACCCCATACAATTGTTGATAAGAAAGCAATTGCTAATACAGAAGTAATCATTGCACGGTAACCAAAGATTGGTTTACGAGCATTAGTAGCTAAAATTTCAGATACTAATCCCATTGCTGGTAAGATTACGATGTATACCTCAGGGTGACCTAAGAACCAGAATAAGTGTTCGAATAATACTGGTGAACCACCTTGGTAATGTAAAACTTCTCCTGCGATAAAGATATCAGATAAGAAGAAAGAAGTACCAAAGCTTCTATCGAAAATTAAAAGTAAAGCTGCAGATAATAATACTGGGAAAGAAACAACACCAATAATAGCAGTTACAAATAAAGTCCAAATTGTTAATGGTAAACGAGTCATTGTCATACCTTTAGTTCTCATGTTAAGAACAGTAACGATATAGTTTAATGAACCCATTAATGACTGAGCAATAAAGATTGCCATAGCCACTAACCATAAAGTCATACCTAAACCAGAACCTGGAATAGCTTCTTTTACAGCTGATAGAGGAGGGTAAATAGTCCATCCTGCAGATGCTGGTCCAGACTCTACGAATAAAGAAACGATCATGATTACAGACGCTAAAGCGAATAACCAAAAAGAAATCATATTCATGAAAGCTGAAGCCATATCACGAGCTCCAATTTGTAATGGAATTAATAAGTTAGAAAACGTACCTGATAAACCAGCAGTTAATACAAAGAATACCATGATAGTACCGTGAATAGTAACTAAGGCTAAATACGCATCATTTTTCATTACTCCACCTGGAGCCATTTTTTCTCCTAAAAGGAATTTAAAAATTCCAAAAGATTCTTCTGGCCAGGCAATTTGCATACGGAATAAAAGAGACATGATAATCCCGATTATACCCATAATAATACCTGTGATAAGAAACTGTTTCGCGATCATTTTATGATCCATACTAAAGATATACTTCGTAACGAAGGTTTCTTTGTGATGGTGATCATGCTCGTGATCGTGACCTAAGTCGTGTCCTACTGCTGACATATTATTGTTTTTAAATAATATTTATAAATCGATTATTAGTTAACTTGAGCTACAACATTTGTTGAATCAACAGCTACAGCAGGAACTTCAGTTGCAGTATCAGCTGGTAATTCAGCATTAACTTCAGCAGGAGTTTCTGATTGCGCATTTTCTTGAACAGCAGCTTTTAATGTTTTTTGTGATTTTAACCACGCTTTATAATCTGCTTCAGATTCAACAACAATTTTCATCTGCATATTGTAGTGAGAAGCTCCACAAATTTTGTTACATAAAAGAACGTATTCAAAATTATAAGGATCTTTACCTGGTTGCCCTTTTGCAATTAATTCAGCACTTGCTTCTGCACGTAATTTATTAATATTAGCAGTTTTGTTTGCTTGAATTTCACGCATTTGTTCTGAAGTCACAGTAGGGATAAATGAAAACTGAGTTACCATACCTGGAACAGCATTCATCTGAGCTCTAAAGTGAGGCATATATACAGAGTGAGTTACGTCTTGAGAACGAATTTTGAAAACTACACGTTTACCAACAGGTAAGTGTAATTCAGAAACTGGTATATCGTCAGCAGCATTAGGGTCGTTCATATCAACACCCATTGTGTTAACACCTTCGATTAAACGTACATTGGCTTTACCTAAAACGTTGTCATCACCAGCGTATCTTGCTTCCCAACTAAATTGTTTAGCATATAATTCAACATAAATAACTTCCTCTTCTTCATCAACAAACATAATGTTTGTCCATCCGTAAAGACCGTATAAAATTAAACCTGCTAAAACAATTACTGGAATAATTGTCCACATAAACTCTAACTTATCATTATCTGCAAAGTAAAAAGCTTTTTGATTTTTAATACCACGGCTTTTGAATGCAAAATAGTGTAATAAAGTTTGAGTTAAAATTTGTACAGCAAAGATAATAACAAAAGAGATAATCATTAAATTATCAACTGTTTGTCCATGCTCAGATGCTGAATTACTTAATAATGGAAAGTGACCCCATTTAACAATAGAGTAAATAGTAAAAATGTAAAGGAATGCTAAGAAACCAAACATTAAGTAACCATTTACATTATTATCTTTCTCGTTAGCAATTTCAGAAGCATCCGATGCTTGACCTGAATTGCCAATTTGAGTTAAATCGAATATTTTAGTTAATTGCCAAATTGCAATTCCTAATAATACTACAACTATTAGTATCAATAAAGTTGTCATTGGTTATTACTTTAAATATTAATAATGAAAATGTTTACTTTCTTCCATTAATGGATTTTTCTCAGCAACTAACGGTTGTTTTGCAATTGTGCTGAATACTACAAAAATAAATAAACCAGCAAAGAATGCAATTGAACCAATTTCAGCAGCACCAATAAACCACTCAGCACCTACAGTTGCAGGCATAATCATATTAAAGAAGTCTAAATAGTGACCACATAAGATGAAGATACCAACCATAACTACAATCCAAGTTAAACGTTTGAAATCAGTATTAACTAAAATTAATAATGGTAACAAGAAGTTTAAAATTAACATACCAAAGAAAGGTAAGTTGTAGTTTTCAATTCTTGTGATGAAGTAAACAACCTCTTCAGGAATATTAGAATACCATTGTAACATGAATTGAGAGAACCAAAGGTATGTCCAGAAAATTGATAATCCAAACATAAATTTAGCTAAGTCATGAATGTGAGATGTATTTACATTAGGTAAATAACCATTAGCTCTTAAATAAATAGTAATAATAGCGATTACAGTAACAGCAGATACTAAGAAAGAAGCTAAAACATACCATCCAAATAATGTAGAATACCAGTGAGGGTCAACAGACATAATCCAGTCCCAAGATGCGATAGACTCAGTAACAATAAAGAAAGCTAAGAAAGCAGCAGATGCTTTAAAGATTTTTTTATAGTTAACATTATCGTTAGCTTGATCTTGAGCTAATGAATGTTTACGAGCGTAAAAACGGTAGAAATTCCATCCGCCTAAAATTACAGCTGCAGTAATTAACCAACGTGGTACATTTAGATAACCTTGTTTACCAGCAATAATTGCGTCATAGTTAGCATGACCAACTTCAGCAACACCATCAGCCATCCATACAAATAAATGGTTAAAATGTAAACCTGATAAAACAAGTAAGATAAAGAAAATGATAGAACCTGGTAATAAATACCCAGTTATACCTTCCATAACTCTAAATAAAACTGGAGACCATCCAGCTTGAGCTGCATTTTGAATAGCATAAAACGCTAAAGTACCTGCAGAAATTAATAACGCAAAGATAGCAGCAACATAAACAGCAGCCCAAGGTTTGTTTTGTAAACCATGTAAAACATGCTCTAAATGTGCGTGGTGCTCATCTGCATGAGCATCCGCTCCATGAGAGTCAGCAGCTGCATGTGTATCTGCAGCAACTGATTCTGTATGATGAGTATCATGAGCATTTGCTGCACCATGATGACCGTGTTCTCTAGCTTCTAAAATTTGTTCAACATCTTCAATAGTAGAAGGTGCACTCATAAACCCAATTGCAATACCTACAATCCCTAAAGCCATAAGGATAAAAGCAAAAGTTTTTAGTTTGTTTGAAAAATTATACATATCTAAACTTTCAAATTTTTTACTTAGTTAATTCTCCTTTTAACTTTAACACGTGATCTGTAACTAACCATCTTTCATGTTGAGTTAATTGATTTGCGTGAGATCCCATTGAGTTTAATCCATAAGTAATTACATGGAAAACGCTACCTTTAGTGATATCTCTATCAGCATAATTAGGAACCCCTAAGAATTTTTCGCGTTTTACTAAATTACCTTGACCATCACCTTTAGTTCCGTGACAAACTGCACAATAAATATCATATAATTGTGCACCTTTAGTTACATCAGCTTCAGTTAATGAATCAATAGGAGACTTTAGAGTAGCTTTTGCTAATAAAAGTCCCTCAGGTGTGTTTGGAATATCATAAGGTTCAAAACCTCTTTTGATAGTTCCTTGAGCTGGTAGTTGACCTTCTTTACCATTTGGAAATGCAGTTGATTCTGAATAAGTTTCATAAGCAACTGATTTGTACATATTTGGAAATAATTGGTAGTTAGGGTTAGATTTATCGAAACAAGAAGTTGCGAAAATCGAAACACCAGCTAATGCTACTAACTTATATAATGATTTCATATCTTCAAATTAATGCTTATCAATTACTTTAACTTCAACTGCACCAGTTTCTTTAAAGAAATTAATCATCTCTTCTTCATTACCATTAACAGCAACTTCCATTAAGAAATGATCGTCAGTTGTTCTAACATCTGGATTTTCAGCTTGCTTAAATGGCCATAATTTACTTCTTAAAAAGAAAGTAATACACATTAAGTGAGCTGCAAAGAATACAGTTAACTCAAACATAATAGGCACAAAAGAAGGCATATTTTGAATGTAACTGAAACTTGGTTTACCACCAATGTCTTGAGGCCAATCTGAAATCATAACGTTGTTCATCATCCAAGTAGCGAATGATAAACCAATACAACCGTAAATAAATGCACAGATTGCTAAACGAGTAGGAGCTAACCCCATTGCTTTATCAAGTCCGTGTACCGGGAACGGTGTAAAAACTTCTTCGATATGATGATGAGCAGAACGTGTTTTTTTAACAGCATCCATTAATACATCATCATCATTGTATAATACATGTAAAACTTTTGTACTCATGATCTATTAATGATTATGGTGGTGATTACCGTTTTCTCTTGCTTTTTTGAAATACTCACCAGAAGATTTTAAAATAGTTTTAACCTCTGCTTGAGCAATTACAGGGAAACTTCTAGAATATAATAAGAATAAAACAAAGAAGAATCCAATTGTTCCGATATAAATACCAGCATCTACAAAAGTAGGTTGGAACATTGTCCAAGAAGATGGTAAGTAATCACGGTGTAATGATGTAACGATAATTACGAAACGCTCAAACCACATACCAACATTTACTACAATAGAAATAATGAAAGACCAAATGATTGATGTTCTAATTTTCTTGAACCACATAACTTGTGGAGAAATTACGTTACAAGTCATCATTAACCAATAAGACCACCAGTAAGGACCTGTTGCACGGTTTAAGAATGCATATTGTTCGTACTCAACTCCAGAGTACCAAGCAATAACTAACTCTGTAATATATGCAACCCCAACGATAGAACCTGTAATCATTACAATGATGTTCATTAATTCTATGTGTTGAAGCGTGATATAAGCTTCTAAATTAACTACTTTTCTCATAATGATAAGTAAAGTGTTAACCATTGCGAAACCAGAGAAAATTGCACCAGCTACGAAATATGGAGGTAAGATTGTTGTATGCCATCCAGGAATAACCGAAGTAGCAAAGTCAAAAGATACAATAGTGTGTACAGATAATACTAACGGAGTAGCTAAACCTGCTAATACTAATGAAACTTCTTCAAAACGTTGCCAATCTTTAGCTCTACCAGACCATCCAAAAGATAAAATAGAATAGATTTTTTTAGCAAAAGGGGTAACCGCACGGTCACGTAACATAGCAAAGTCAGGTAATAAACCAGTCCACCAGAAAACTAATGAAACTGATAAATACGTAGAAATTGCAAATACGTCCCATAATAATGGCGAGTTAAAGTTAACCCATAACGATCCAAATTGGTTTGGAATAGGTAAAACCCAGTATCCTAACCAAGGACGACCCATGTGAATAATAGGGAATAAACCTGCTTGACATACAGAGAAAATTGTCATCGCCTCAGCAGAACGGTTAATGGCCATTCTCCATTTTTGACGGAATAACAATAATACTGCAGAAATTAATGTTCCGGCGTGACCGATACCAACCCACCAAACGAAGTTAGTAATATCCCAGGCCCAACCTACTGTTTTATTTAATCCCCAAGTTCCAATACCTGTAGATACTGTATAAACCATACAACCAGCACCCCATAAAAAAGCTACTAATGCAATAGTGAAAACAGTCCACCATTGTTTGTTTGCTCTTGTTTCTACAGGACGTGCTACATCCACAGTTACATCGTGATAAGATTTATCACCAAGAACTAAAGGTTTTCTAATCGGTGCTTCGTAATGAGACGACATAATCCTTTATATTGTTTCTAATTAATAATTATAATTTCGTATTTCTAACTTTAACGTTATAGAATACATTCGGTTTAGTTCCTAAATGCTCTAATAAGTGGTAAGATCTTTCAGCCTCTAATTTTTTAGCAACTTCAGATTCTTTGTTATTGATATCACCAAACGTCATTGCACCCGAAGAACAAGCTGCAGAACATGCAGTTTGGAATTCATCAGACTTAACTTCTCTACCTTCACGTTTTGCAGTTAAGATAGTTAATTGAGTCATTTGGATACACATAGAACATTTTTCCATAACACCACGAGAACGTACATTAACGTCTGGATTAATAACCATACGTCCTAAATCATCATTCATATGATAATCAAACGCATCATTTTGGTTATATAAGAACCAGTTGAAACGACGAACTTTATAAGGACAGTTATTTGCACAGTAACGAGTACCAACACAACGGTTATATGCCATATGGTTTTGACCTTGACGACCGTGTGAAGTAGCAGCTACAGGACAAACAGTCTCACATGGAGCGTGATTACAGTGCTGACACATTACAGGTTGGAAAACAACTTGAGGATTATCATTAGGATCTTCTAATCCAGAGAAAACCTCAATACTGTTCATTAAACCACTTGCAGATAATTTATGATCAACGTCATTAGCAAAAGTTTCTTGAGAAGAATAGTAACGGTCAATACGTAACCAGTGCATATCTCTAGATCTTCTAACTTCGTCTTTACCAACTACAGGTACGTTATTTTCAGCGTGACAAGCAATAACACAAGCACCACATCCAGTACAAGAGTTTAAGTCGATAGATAAATTAAAGTGGTGACCAACTGTTCGGTCAAAAGATTGCCAAATATCAGCATCATTTGCAGGAATAGCTTGGTGATCTAAAGATACCATTGGAACAGGATTCCAAACAGCAGCATCTTGAGTATTAAATACCTCTAAAGTTGTTTCTTTAACGATATCACCTCTACCCATTAATGTTCTTTGTAATTGGACACAAGCAAACTCGTGATCTCCATTAGATACAGCAACAGAAGCTGATTGATTTGCATTTTGGTTTACATATAATTTATATGCGTTAACCCCAACTTGCATTTCTTCTTTAATCGCTTCTTTTTTACCATAACCAAAAGCAAGACCAATAGTACCAGCTGCTTGACCTGGTTGTATAAATGCAGGTACATTTTCTAAAGTTACGTTACCAACAGTAATTGTAACATAGCTACCGTTTAAACCTCCATTTGCAACATTATAATTTTTAATTCCTAACGCATCAGCATCAACTTTAGATACTGTAACGTAATTATCCCAAGACACACGAGTAATAGGATCTGGGAATTCTTGTAACCATGGGTTATTAGCTTGTTGACCATCTCCCATACCAACTTTAGTATATAATACTAAATCTAAACCTTTGTGAGTTGCAGAAGCTAAAGCAGAAGCAGAAGCAGCAAAATCACCTGATCCAGAAGCAGCACCAGACACTTCAGATTGATAAAAACCGTCATGAACTAATTTATTCCAAGTAGTACCAGAAACTAATGATGTTCCAACAGCTTTTAAATAATCATAATAAGAAGATGTGTTACCTGTCCAAGCTAATAAAGCTTCTTGGAATTGTTTCGTATCAAATAAAGGTCGAATTGTAGGTTGAGTTACTGAGTAATGACCTTTAGCCATTGCAACATCACCCCAAGACTCTAAGTAATGAGGTGCAGCAGCAGCAATAGTAGTGTGTACCGCAGTCTCATCCTCTTTCATTGTGAAAGAAACAGATAATTTAGCTTTTTTAATTAATTGAGCAAACTCTTCACCATTAGCTAAAGTATAAACTGGGTTAACTCCAGACATAATTAATGTATGAACTTGACCTGCTTTTAAATCTTCAACTAATTTAGCAACGTCAGCATCATTACCTTTACGTACTAATTTAGGAGCACCAGGTAAGAAAGCCTCAGACTGTAAAGCTGTATTAATTGCTAAAACTAATTTTTGAGCATCAACATCATCTAAACCTGTTACGACAACACCTTTAGATTTTGCAGAAACTAATTGTTGAATAGCTTTATTTACTAAAGCTTCTTTATCACCTAAAGAAGGAACAGAAACAGAAGAACCTGTTACTGCATTGTAAATTTTAACTAAAACATGTTTTTGTTGAGCTACATTTAAAGCGAAACGAACATCAGCATTAGCACCAGTTAAAGACATCACTGCTTCAGCTTGAATATGCTTAGACATTTTCCCGCTTTTAGGAACTCTATTTGAAGCGTATGCAGTATCATATCCACCCCCTTGCCAATCACCTAAGAAATCAGCAGCAACAGAGAATATTACATCTGCATTAGCAAAGTTATAATCAGCTAAAGCACGCTCTCCATAAACAGCTTGATAAGCATCAAGCGCTTTAGAAGAAGAAACTGCATCATAAACTACGTGCTTAGTCGTAGGATATTTAGCAGAAAACTCAGCAATTAATTTATCAGTAGAAGGAGAAGCCGTTGTATTAGTTAATAAAACGATTTGACCACCTGTAGATTGAGCTTCATTTAAAGATGAAGTAACTTTAGCGTTAACGTCAGCCCAAGATGCATTCTTTCCTGCAATTTTAGGTTGTTTTAAACGTAAGCTATCGTATAACGATAATACAGACGCATGAACACGAGCATTTGCTCCCGTTCTTGCATTTGGTAAATTATTGTTTTCAACTTTAATTGGACGCCCTTCACGAGTTTTGATTAAAATATTTGCAAAATCAAAACCATCAGCAATAGTAGTTGCATAATAATCAGCAATACCAGGAATAATTTCTTCCGGCTGTACTACGTAAGGGATAGACTTTACAACTGGACCTTCACAAGCAGCTAACGTAGCAGCAGCTGTACTAAATCCAACGTATTTCAAAAAGTCACGACGAGTAGTAGAAGAAGCAGATAATTTTTCTGCATCACCTAAGAATTCATCTGTAGGAATTTCTTCAACGAACTCATTGTTTCTTAGCGTCTCAACAATAGAACTATTTTCGTTTAGTTCTTCAACACTTTTCCAGTATTTTTTGTTTGATGCCATTGTATATAGATATTAGCTTCTTATTTATTATTAATAGTGACATTTACCACATTCTAAACCTCCCATTTCAGCAGCAGTCAATTTGTCTACTCCATATTTTTTAGAAAGTTCTTCGTGAATTTTTTTGTAGTAATCGTTACCTTCAACTTTAACATTTGTTTGTCTATGACAATCCACACACCAACCCATTGTTAATGGAGAGTGTTGTCTCATAATTTCCATAGTCTCAACTGGACCGTGGCATGTTTGACACTCAACTCCAGCAACAGAAACGTGTTGAGAGTGATTAAAATAAACAAAGTCAGGTAAGTTGTGAACACGAACCCATTTAACTGGTTTTTCTTTTCCAGTATAAGATTGTGTAGTAGCATCCCATCCTACAGCATCGTATAATTTTTGAATTTCAGCAGAATAGAATTCTTTTGAATGTTCAACATATACTGAATCTTTAGACCCTTCAAAAGATGAAATGTTTTTGTGACAGTTCATACAAACATTTAATGAAGGAATACCTGAAGTTTTAGATGTTCTAGCAGAAGAGTGACAGTATTTACAATCAATACCATTTTCACCCGCGTGTATTTTGTGAGAGAAATGAATTGGTTGTACTGGCTCATACCCTTGATCAACACCAATTTGCATTGTGTAGCTGTATAAGAACCAAGCTCCAACTAATAATAAGGCTAAAGCACTTACGATCATTAAAAATTGGTTACGTACAAAAGCTTTCCAAATTGGAGTAGATTTTTCAGTAGAATACTCAACTCCGTTAGCTTTAGCAATTTTAGTTAATACATTTTTAACTAATACTAAAACTGTAATTAATAAACCAAGAACCACTGCTAACACACCTAATACAAGGTTATTAGAAACACCCCCTTGATCAGCAGCACCAGCACTTGTAGTACCTGCAGCAGCCGTTGTTGGAGCTGTTTCAGCTTTTGGCTCACTAGTGTAGGCTAAAATATCATCGATATCTTTGTCAGACAATTGAGGAAACGCCGTCATGTTAACTTTGTTATACTCCTCATAGATCTTAACAGCCTCTGGATCACCAGCTTTAATTAAAGCGCTACTGTTTTTAATCCAACTTCCTAACCAAGCTCGATCTCTAGTTTCAGCAACACCTCTTAAAGGTGGACCAGTCATTTTACTATCCAACTTGTGACAAGCCGCACAGTGTGTGTTAAAAAGCACCTTACCATTTGCCGCATCTCCAGACGCAGCATCTTGAGCGAAGGAATTCAGCGCTAGCGTTAACATAAACGCTATACTGAACATTAATTTTTTTGAAAACGAACTATGGTTTCCCACTTTTCTCATAATTAAATTGATTATCAACTAAATTTGGCACAATTTTTTCCATATTATTTTGGTACAATACGGAGCATACCCTATTTACAAACTCCAACAAAAATACAACATAACATTCATTTTATAAACCTTTAAATCTTCTTAAATCACAATTTAAAATTATTCTAAATAAAACTTAAAGTACATTGTAACTGAATAAATTGTAATTTTGTAATGATATCGAAAATTAAGACTTAAAAATTGTATGAAAAAAATATATTTGATTGTTTTATTTACATTTATAGTAGTAAATTTTACACAAGGACAGGCAAATAACGACGTTATTAGTCAAGATGCTAAGTTTTCTAAAATATTAGAAGAGAAACGTAAAATAAACAATTCTATAACGGTTAATGATCGTTATAAAATTCAAATTTTCCATGGAAATAATGAAGGAGCCACAAAAATCCTTAACCAATTTAAAAAAGATTATAAGGACATAGATGCCACAATAGTTTTTGTAACTCCAAATTATAAAGTATGGGTTGGATCTTATAAAACTAGATTAGAGGCCACACGTTTACAAAATGAAATTTCAAAAAAATACGAAAGATCTATAATTATTAAGCCAAATAAATAAAAAAGAGAAGTTCAAAAATGAACTTCTCTTTTTTTATATGAATTTGAATGTTATCCAAATAATCTAGTAAATAAACCACCTTTTTTAACTGGTTCTTCAGTTTTAGGTCTAGTAGCTAATTCGTACTCTTCCACAATGTCAATAATATATTCAACATAGTTTTTACCTTGTTCTTCCAAGAAACCGTTTAGGTATTTCTCAGACGCTTCCATTCCTGAAGCTTGTTCAATCTGTAACAATCTTTTATATAAAGGTTCTATATGGCGTGAAATTACTTCATTAGCTACAGCTTTACGTCTTGCAACGTAATTTTGTACTCTTCCATTGTCATCTTTATTAATTTCAAAATCAGTTACTACCCAGTAGTATCTACCATTTTTAGCCAGGTTTTTAATAATAGCATGGTAGTTTTCACCTTTCTTTAAGCTATCCCAAAGTACTTTAAATATCACAGAAGGCATATCTGGGTGACGAATGATATTGTGAGGTTTAGAAATTAACTCATAATCTTCGTATCCAGATGCATCAATAAAAGCCTCATTACAGTATTCAATTGTACCGTAAGGATCTGTTTTAGACATAATAATTTGACTTTTATCCCATGACACTTCTTTATCAATTGGAACAGGTCTTTCGAAATTTAATAATTCTCCACTCATAGCAAATTTGTTTTTGTAGTTAAAATTGTCGTTTAAATATTTGATATTTACTAACAATATAGACAAAGTCATATATTTAAACGACAAAATGTATTATTTATTTTAATTTCTTCTTAACTTCTATAGTATGGAAAGCTTCAATTAAATCGTATTCCTTGATATCATTGTAGTTTTTAATTTGAATACCACAATCATATCCTTTTGATACTTCTTTAACATCATCTTTAAAACGTTTAAGTGTAGCAAGTTCTCCAGTGTATATTACAACACCTTCACGGATTAAGCGGATTTTGCTACTTCTAACAATTTTACCATCAGTAACCATACATCCGGCAATTGTTCCAACTTTAGAGATTTTGAATGTTTCACGAATTTCAGCGGTACCAAGAATTTCTTCTTTTAATTCAGGTGATAACATTCCTTCCATAGCATCTTTAATGTCATCAATGGCATCATAGATGATAGAATATGTTTTAACATCAATTTCTTCTTTATCAGCAAGTTGTTTCGCACTTCCTTGAGGACGTACGTTAAATCCAATGATAATAGCGTCTGAAGCAGATGCTAATAATACGTCAGATTCTGTAATTGCTCCAACTCCTTTGTGAATAATCTTGATTTGAATTTCTTCAGTTGATAATTTTTGGAATGAATCTGAAAGCGCTTCTACCGATCCATCCACGTCTCCTTTAAGGATAATGTTTAATTCTTTAAACTGTCCTAAAGCAATACGACGTCCAATTTCTGCAAGTGTAATATGCTTTTGTGCTCTTACAGATTGCTCACGTAATAACTGAGTACGTTTAGCAGCAATTTGTTTTGCTTCTCTTTCATCCTCAAATACATTAAATTTATCTCCTGCAGTAGGTGCACCATCTAATCCTAAAATAGAGATTGGAATTGCTGGACCTGCTTCTTTAACATTATTTCCACGTTCGTCAAACATGGCTCTTACTTTTCCGTGGTTTTTACCAGCTAAAACATAATCACCAATTTTTAACGTACCTGCTTGTACTAATATAGTTGTAACGTAACCACGACCTTTGTCTAATTGAGCTTCAACCACAGTCCCTAATGCTGGTTTATTAGGATTAGCTTTAAGGTCTAGCATTTCAGCTTCTAATAAAACTTTCTCTAATAATTCCGTCATTCCTAAACCTTGTTTAGCTGAAACGTCTTGAGATTGGTATTTACCACCCCAATCCTCAACTAAGAAGTTCATTGCAGCTAATTTTTCCTTAATTTTTTCAGGATTAGCTGTTTGTTTATCTACTTTATTGATTGCAAAGATAATTGGAACACCTGCAGCTTGTGCGTGAGATATAGCCTCTTTTGTTTGTGGCATAATATCATCATCGGCAGCAATTACAATGATAACAATATCTGTAACTTGAGCCCCACGAGCACGCATTGCCGTAAAGGCCTCGTGACCTGGTGTATCTAAGAACGTAATTCGTTGTCCATTTGGTAATTTTACGTTGTAAGCACCAATATGTTGTGTAATACCTCCAGACTCTCCAGCGATTACATTTGTTTTACGAACGTAATCTAATAAAGAGGTTTTACCGTGATCTACGTGACCCATTACAGTTACAATAGGAGCACGGTTTACTAAATCTTCTTCAGAATCTTCAACAACTGTAATTGTCTCTTCAATATCTGCAGTTGTAAACTCTACTTTATAACCAAACTCGTCTGCTACTATGCTTAAAGTTTCAGCATCTAAACGCTGGTTCATTGTAACCATGATACCTAATGACATACATGTTCCAATAACTTTAGTAATAGATACGTCCATCATTGTAGCAATTTCGCCTACGGTAACGAACTCAGTAACTTTTAATATTTTGTTACCTTCTTCTAAAGCTCTCATTTCATCGTCAGATTTTTGACGGTGGTTATCACGTTTATCTCTACGATATTTAGAAGTTTTAGACTTGTTACCTTTACCTTGTAAACGCTCAAGCGTTTCTTTAATTTGGTTTTTAACCTCTTCATCCGTTGGTTCAACTTTAACAACAGGAGCTTTAGGACCATTATTGTTTCCTTTTTTGAAACGGTCTCTATTGTTTGTGTTATTATTATTACGGTTGTGAGTATTATTAGAAGGTCTATTGTTATTGTTGTTAGCAGTTGTAGTGTTTGTAGCACCACCTTCTTTATTAGCTGAACTTCCTTCTTGACCAGTAGTAGGTTTTACAATTCTTTTACGCTTGTTTTTATTGTTCTGGTTAGCATCACCAGGTTTATTAGCATTAGGTTGCTTATTATTACCTTTAGGCTCTTCTTTCTTCTTTTTAGGTTTCTCAAATTGAGATAAATCAATTTTTTGACCTGTAAAAGAGGGTCCAGATAAGGTTTGGTAATTAGTGGCAATTTTAGCATCTGCAATAGGAGCTGCATCTGAGGTGTTTTCTGTATTTTGTTGTACAGCGTCAACTTTAGGAGCGTCCTGAACTTTATCAGATTGTTTCACTTTGTTTTGTTCTTGAGTATCTTTTGCACTTGGGGTTGAAGCAACTGTTTTAGCAGAGGCAT
>CAVBJB010000003.1:0-19577 GCA_963595625.1 Lachnospiraceae bacterium
CATACTAGCGCCTAAAATGTAAATTACAGGTAAAGAATGTATCAATTTATCCCTAGTGGGTAAACTATTAAATAAAGGCTCCATACCTAACAAAACTCCACCATAAAATAAGGCAGCTATAAACAAAAGCAGTTTTGCTGTTTCTTTATATTTAATTCCAAGCTCTTTCCATTGCTCAAGTTTAATGAGTTTAGAAATTTGCGGAGCTTGCAAAGCAAATATTCCAGTGGCAGGTATTGCTAATGTAGAGGCTAATGTTACTCCAATATTATACGTTCCGTTGGCTTGTAAATTTATAAAATTAGGAATCATTAAAGAGTCGATCCTAAAAGCAAAAAAGGAACCAAAACTTCCGGCAAAAGCATATAAACTGTATTTGTAATATTCTTTTTTAGAAATGTTCTCAAACAAATCTGTATAATTTAAACTTATTTTATACTTGTAGTGTCTTTTTAAATAAAAAGCTATGGCTACTATCATTAGTATAAAGGATAGAACATATAATGTATAACCGTTTACGTTGCTTATGTACCCTTGTAGGAGTAAAATAAAGACAACAGGCAAAGCAATTTTAGGGACAATCTTTTCAAATAATGTTGGGATCGCAAGTTTTTCTATATTCGTAGCTTGCCTTTTAAATAACTCGATCAAAGCTAGGGCTAAGGCAATAGGTAAGCTGTAAAAAACATAACTAGTGTTAATATCATTAAGGAAAAAATAGGATAAAACAACTAAAAGTGTAACCCAAAAGGACAGTTTAAAAATAGATATAATGCTAAAGCCAAAAAGTTTAACTTGTAAGCTAGAGTTTAGTTTAGGGTAAAAATGAATTAATGCTTGGGCGGAACCCAAGGTAATAATTGGAAATAACATTTGTGCCCAGGAGTCTATATACCTAAATATACCCAATAACTCCTCGTTTAATGGATATATATAAAGTGTTGAAACAATACCTATTATAATCCCAATGTAGTTTATAAGGGTATAACCTAAAATTTGTTTGGTTTGCTTTTTATCTGACATTTAGTATAAACTTCTTGCATGCTGAATTTCTTTCCAGCGTTTAATTTGTGCACTATAATAAGTGCGTAATTTTAAAAATAACGAAACTGATTTTTTTAAACCATAAAATTTATAAAAGTATTTAGGCAAACCTAGTACATTTTTAAAACCAAGTTGTAAGGCTTGTTGCTCCGTTAAATTAGGATTTAATAAAGTAGCTAAAATTTTATATTCACTTTGTATTAAATCCTTATTGAAATTACGTGTAATTACTCGGTCATGTGTGATTTTTGCCGAATGATCGATGCCTATTTTAAAGGCATGAAAAATCATACGATCAACAAAATTTCGATCCTCACCGTAATGCCCAAAAAGTGGTTCAAAATATGAAACTTTTTTTAAAGCCTTTTTAGGTATTAACCAAGCAGCTGCATTTACAAAAGGAACAGCAGATAATTCACTGTTTGTATCTGTCGCTTTACTTAAATACGTTTTAAAATTAGCATCAAAATCTGATTCATTAGGTGCTAAATGAATAGGACTTACAATACCATACTCCGGATTATTTTTAGCTGTTTTTAATAAATTACCAATAGTTTCAGGATATACCCAAGTATCTTGATTTAAAAGAAATACGTAATCTGCATTTTGTTTTAATGCAGCCTCAATTCCTATATTATTAGCTTTACCAAACCCCAAATTTTCTGGAGATTGAACTATATGTACGTGCTTTTTATATTCTTGTAATAACGCTACCGTTTGGTCTGTAGATCCGTTATCTATACAAACTATTTTTACAGGGTGTTTTGAGTTAATTAAAGACTCTATATTTTTTTTCACCCACTTTGCTCCGTTATACCATACGATTATAACGTAAACTGTTGGAAACTGCATCTTAAAGTTTTATTTACCAGCAAAAATAAAGATATTTGCACTGAGATTTATAGTATAATATGAAATATTATGTAGTTATACCAGCATATAACGAACAAGAGTTTATTGGTGCTACGTTAAACAGTATTGTCAACCAAACCCATCGACCAAAAAAGGTTGTGGTGGTAAACGACAATTCAACAGATGATACGGGTAAAATTGTTGAAGAATATAGTGCTAAATTTGCGTTTATAACTTGTGTAAACAAACAGTCGAGCGCGGTGCATTTACCCGGCAGTAAAGTAATTAGAGCTTTTGAGGCTGGCTTTGCTACTTTAGATCAAGATTTTGATGTGATTGTAAAATTAGATGCTGATTTAATTTTACCAGAAAATTATTTTGAAAAAGTATCTGACTATTTTAAAGCTGACGCAACTGTTGGAATGGTAGGTGGTGTTGCTTTAATTGAGAAGGATGGGAAATGGATAGTTGAAAATTTAACCGATCCGGACCATATTAGAGGTGCATTTAAAGCCTACCGAAAAGAAACATTTAACCAAATTGGTGGTTTAAAACCGGCCATGGGTTGGGATACAGTGGACGAACTTTTATGTAGATTTTACAATTGGACCATTAAAGTGGATACCCAGTTGCAAGTAAAACATTTAAAACCTACAGGTGCAGTTTACGACGCATCGGCCAGATACAAACAAGGCGGTGCATTTTACAGTTTAGGTTATGGTTTTTTAATAACACTTATAGCAGCTGCCAAACTGGCTATGCGCAAGGGTAAACCTTTGTTGTTTTTAGATTATATAAAAGGTTTTTATATGGCTAAAGCCGAAGGAAAAGCAAAGCTTGTTACTCCAGAACAGGAGCAGTTTATACGTAAGTATAGATGGAAAAAAATGAAGGCCAAACTTATAGGTTAAGGCGCAGCGCGTGAGGGATAGAGCCAAGCACCTTGTGCAGGCGAAAGCCCGACAGAAAAAACATTTGAAAAATGGTTTTTGTGGCACGCCCAATACAAAAAAATTAAAAAGAGCGTTTAAATTTAAACTCGAATTGGTAATTTAGCCAATATTTACAGAATTATGATGAAAATGATTACACATATTGGTCGTTATTTTATGATGATCAAGGATGTTTTTACAAGACCAACGAAGGCTAAGGTTATGAACTCGTTGATTTTGAAAGAGATTGACGATTTAATTCTTGGTTCTTTAGGGATTGTTTGTTTTATTTCGTTTTTTGTGGGAGGGGTTGTAGCCATACAAACCTCGCTTAACTTAACAAATCCTTTAATTCCAAAATATTTAATTGGTTTTGCAACGAGACAGTCTGTAATTTTAGAGTTTGCCCCTACGTTTGTGTCGATAATTATGGCCGGTAAAGTAGGTTCTTATATCACCTCGAGTATTGGTACCATGCGAGTTACCGAGCAAATTGATGCTTTAGAAGTTATGGGGATTAACTCGTTAAATTATTTAGTTTTTCCTAAAATTGTTGCATTACTTTTATATCCTTTTATTATTGGTTTAGGGATGTTTTTAGGCATACTAGGTGGTTGGATTGCTGGTGTATACGGTGGTTTTGTAACTCCTGCAGAATATATACAAGGGATTCAGGGAGATTTTATTCCGTTTCACGTAGCGTATGCATTTATTAAAACTATAGTTTTTGGTATGTTATTGGCTACAATCCCGTCTTACCATGGGTATTATATGAAGGGTGGAGCTTTAGAGGTTGGAAAGGCATCGACAACATCTTTTGTTTGGACATCTGTAGCCATTATTATTGTAAACTATATTTTAACTCAACTGTTATTGAGCTAGTCATGATTGAAGTAAAGAATTTAATAAAATCTTTTGGTAGCCAAACGGTTTTAAAAGGTATAAGCACAACGTTTGAAACAGGAAAAACCAACTTAATTATAGGTCAGTCTGGGTCTGGAAAAACAGTTTTATTGAAGAGTTTATTGGGGATTCACCAAGCCGATTCAGGAACAATTTCTTATGACGGAAGAGTTTACCAAAATTTAAATAAAGACGAAAAAACGGATTTACGTACAGAGATCGGAATGGTTTTTCAGGGTTCTGCCCTTTTTGATTCGATGACGGTTGAAGAGAATGTAGGTTTCCCATTGAAAATGTTTACTAATAAAAGTAATAAGGAGATTAAGGAACGTGTAGATTTTGTAATTGATCGTGTAAAACTGATTAATGCACATAAAAAATTACCGTCTGAAATTTCGGGAGGTATGCAAAAACGTGTGGCTATTGCACGTGCTATTGTAAATAATCCGAAGTATTTGTTTTGTGATGAACCCAACTCGGGATTAGACCCTAAAACCTCTGTAGTTATTGATAATTTAATTAAAGAAATTACAGAAGAGTACCAAATTACAACGGTAATTAATACCCACGATATGAACTCGGTTATGGAAATTGGTGAAAATATTGTGTTTTTAAAAGAAGGTGTTTTAGCTTGGCAAGGAGATAAAACGCAGATTTTTAAAACTGATAATGAAGCTGTAACAGATTTTGTTTACTCCTCAGAGTTGTTTAAGAAAGTACGTATTGCCCAATTACGAAACGAAGAATTGGGTTTATAATATAAAAAGTCCCAAGATTAAATCTTGGGACTTTTTATATTATAAACCTATTTAAGATTGTATTGATTTAATATTTCTACAAATTTTGGATTTTTTACGTAATCGTTAAACTTATGTGATTTCATACCGGTAAAATCCGTCATTTTTATGATTTTATATTGTTTTTGAAGTTCTTGAAAAGTATCTGATTTATAGCCTAAATCTGTTGGTTTTAAAGATTTGGATAAAAAGCCAACAACTTTGCCAAGCATTTTATCATTCTCGTTATTGGTTATGTGCATTAATTTTAATTGGGGAGAAAAATAACGATACGTAACGTCTTTAGACTCGGTATTTGTTATTTGAAAGTCTGAAATGCCAATGGCTGGAGCCAACATAATGGCATAGATCTTATTTTTATTTTCGAGAAGGGTTTTAGAATCTTCGTACACATCTACGTTATGAACTTCTTTAGTCTGGTCTATAACACTTTCTGCTAATTCAACGGAAGTTAGGCTGGCTAAAATAACGGATGCCCCTCTACTGTGTGAAATCAAAAAAATATCTTTATTTTTTACAGCATTTAAAATTCGGCGCAAGCCAAACTCTCCTGCCATTTGGCTGTAATTTGTAGCGTCAAACCATATTTTAGCTCCTCCTACCAAATTGTCTGATACCAAACCGTCCCAATAAAATTGAATTACAGCATCTTTATTTGTGTTTAATTTTAATTGTTTTTGAATAAGAGCATAACTTTCATTGGCATCATTTTCTGTTGCGTTAAACCCATGAATTAAAATAAAAAGTCGTGATTTATTTTTTAAAAAAGCCTGTAACTGATTTAAATATTTAGATTCTGCCGATTTTAAATCTGCAACCTTATCTCTTTCTGTAGCATTCTTCATTAAAGAATAAGAGGTACGTTTAGCATTTTTTGGTGGATTACCGTAAGTAGATTGCCAATCCTGAGGATAAAAATTTCCGTTTTGATCCACAAAAGCATAACCTTTATTGGGTTGCGAAACTTTATTTGGGTTTTGGCTTAAAGGCACATTATGCTTAGCCGCACAAGAGGCTAAAATTAGAGACACCAATAGGTAAGTAACAATGTGTTTCATAAAGTTTCTTTTTGTAAGAAAACATTATTTTGCAGGATTTAGTATATACAAAAAAGCAGAAAAGCTATTTCTAAAATTAGAAATAGCTTTTCGTTTATTTTTTAGCATTTATTTTTGCTACAATTTGCTTGATGTCTTGTTCCTTCTTTTTAGGATAGATTAAAAGCACATCGTCTTTATCTACGATAATGTAATCATCTAAACCGTCAATAACCACTTTTTTACCGGGGTTAGAGCGTACAATGTTATTACTACCATTCTCTATAAATAAATCCGCATTTACAACCGCATTTGACTGAGAATCTTTAGGTAATTTATCGTATAAAGATCCCCACGTTCCAAGATCATTCCAATCAAAAGTTGCTGGTAATACGTAAACATTGTCTGCATTTTCCATTACAGCGTAATCAATTGAAATATCATCTGCCTTAATGTAATTTTCCTTTATAAAATCTGTTTCTTTATCTGTATTGTAACTTTCATATCCCGATAGGAATAAATCATACATAGCAGGCTGAAAGTTTTTAAAAGCATTTTCTATTGTTTCCACACTCCAAACAAAAATTCCGGCATTCCATAAAAAGTTACGACTGTTAATAAACTCTTTAGCTGTAGCGTAATCAGGCTTTTCTCTAAATTGTTTTACTTTTTTAACAGTACGCGTATCTAATTTATCATACTCAATATAACCGTATCCCGTATTTGGAAATGTAGGGATAATTCCTAATGTCATTAAGGATTGATTAAGCTCGGAAAACTCGAATGCGTGACGTAAATTATCTATAAACTGAACCTCATCCTCGATCCAATGGTCTGACGGTGCAACAACCATAGAGGCATTAGGATTCATTTTTTTAATTTTTAATGTAGCATATAAAATACAAGGAGCTGTATTACGCATGGCTGGCTCTAAAACCAGTTGTTGCTCGCTAACTTGCGGAAGTTGCTCTAAAACTAAATCCTTATAACATGCGTTTGTAAGAATTAAAATATTTTCTCTAGGAATTAACTGAGAAAGTCTACCAAATGTTTTTTGGATTAAGGTTTCGCCAGTACCTAGCATATCGTGAAATTGCTTCGGAAATTCTGATGTACTAACAGGCCAAAAACGTGAACCCACGCCACCTGCCATTAAAACAGCGTATAAATTTTTGTTCATTTTGTAAATTTACAAATTATTAATAGGTTGTAAATACCTTTAACTTTCAATTAAATCAACTTCAGCGTTTGGATTAAAAAGATACATTTTTCCTGTACTAATTTCTAAACATTCATAACGCTTGGTTCTTAAGGCTACTTTTTTAAAAATCCTTCCGTTGTATATTTTAAAAAGGCTTCCGTAAGGGATTTCGAAAATATAACTTTTATCTGATGGCGGATCAAATTGTTTAAAAGCTAAAGCCAAAGTAGCATCTGTATCACTACTTGCGGATGGATTTTTAAAATGTCGCGCCAATAATGGTAATAATTGATTTGGAAAAATTTCGGGCCTTAAAAATGGAAGCATTAATTTTTGAAACGTATCCTTCCACTCTACTCCATGCGGTTTTATTCTGTATCCAAACTTTTTGTAAGCTACTAAATGTGCAATTTCGTGTATTAAAGTCATTAAAAAACTGTATTTGTTTAAAGATGCATTTACAGTTATGGTATGCGACCCGTCCGAATTTGCTCTATAATCCCCATGACGCGTTACCCTTTCTGCCACAATTTTTAAATGAACATGATTCATTTTAATTAATGACACAATGGGTTGTAATGCGTTTTCTGGTATGTATTTTAGTAGAACTTCTTCCAAAATTAAGGAGTTGTAGATGAGACTTGTAAAACTTTACCGTTAAAGTATTTATTACCGTTTTGTGTAAAATCAGCTATATATTCTGCCATTCCGACTGGAGATATTGGAGCTGCATAACCAGGGAAAGCCTCGTTAAGCATTTCGGTTTGTACTGCTCCTAAAGCTAAAACATTAAAACTAATTTGATTTGGTTTGTACTCCTCTGCCAATAATTCTGACAGAGTTATTACTGCTCCTTTAGATGAGCTATATGCTGCAAGTCCAGGGAATTTCATGCTGCCTTGGATCCCACCCATACTACTAACCGTAACTACGTGACTGCCTAATTGTAAATAAGGTAATGCTGTTTTTATTAAAGCTGCGACTCCAAACACGTTTACTTTATAAACGTATTCAAACTCCTCTGATGAAATTTCTTCAAAAGGCTTATTTACTATAGCACCTGCATTGTTAATGATATAGTGCAATTCTCCCTTAAAATGAGATTTAATAAACTCATCAACTTTAATTAATTCTGTATCTAAAGATAAATCTACACTTAACTGTGCGATGTTTTTATATGCCGAAAGGTCTGCATTTACCTGACGAGAAATAGCTAAAACATTAAAGTTTTGCTTCGCGAATAAAATGCAAAGTTCTTTACCAATACCACGGCTTGTACCAGTAATTATAATATTTTTCATTATTGGTTTAATTTAATTTCCTTAGTATCGCTGTTTACCATTTGGTCAATAGCCGGAAGGATATTCTGTACTATTTGGGTCATAAAACTAGTATCCATTTTCTCGAACTCATCTTTTGCATGATGGTAAAATTTATAATTTTCGAAATCGAAACTAGAAATAGAATGAGCCGGAAAATTATATTTTAAAAAGAAAGGAAAGTTATCTGACGCCATAAATCAACGATACTGCGTTTCCATAGGCAAATATCCAACAAAATTTTGATTTGTGTAAGCGTTTATTTTATCTGCCATGTTCGATCTTTTATGTCCTGTTAAATAGGTTTTAAAATCCTTATTCATAGGTACGCCTAACATTTCGAAATTTAACATCGAGTAATAATTCAACGCATCTTTTTCTAATTTATCAGCTAAATGATACGATCCTAACAACCCTTTTTCTTCGGCCGAGAAAAACACAATTAATACACTACGCTTGTTGTTTTTAGAATGTGCTAAATATTTTGCAACTTCACTTAAAACCGTTGTTCCTGCAGCATTATCATTTGCACCGTTGGCAATATTATCACCATCTACTGCATCTTTTAAAAGACCAATATGATCGTAATGCGCACCAAATATTACATATTCATTTTTTAATTTAGGATCATTACCCGGAATATACCCTACCACATTGTAAGCTACGCCTTTATTAAAATTAGTTAAGGTATCTTTATAAGAGGTAAAATAGGGTCTAATATCATTTTCTTTTAAAATTCCTTCTAAATAATTAGCTGCAAGCTCGATACCTTTTGATCCAGAATCGCGTCCTTGAAGCTCGTCTGAGGTAAGGTATTTTAAAGTAGATGTTAATTCGTTTTGATTAACAGTATACTTAACATCAAGCTCTTTCATAGCTTTTGGAGCATTACAAGATGCTATAACAAGTGGTAATAACCAGAATAATTTTTTCATTTTTTTATATTTAGAAGATGATTTTAAAAATACAAAAATCCCATAGTTTAAACTATGGGATTTTAATTTATTTATATTTTAGAAAATTAAGCTAACATAGTAACTGGGTTTTCTAAATACGTTTTTAATGTTTGTAAAAATTCTGCTCCTGTAGCTCCGTCAACTGTACGGTGATCACAAGCTAAAGTAACTGTCATTGTGTTACCTACAACAATCTGAGAATTTTTAACTACTGGTTTCTCTACAATTGCACCAACTGATAAAATAGCAGAGTTAGGCTGATTAATAATTGATGTAAACTCTGTAATACCATACATACCTAAATTAGATATTGTAAAAGTTGAGCCTTCCATCTCTGCAGGAGATAATTTTTTATTTCTTGCTTTACCTGCTAAGTCTTTAACTCCAGCACCAATTTGAGATAAACTCATTTGATCTGTAAAGTTTAAAACCGGTACTACTAATCCGTCCTCTACAGCAACTGCAACCCCAATGTTTACATGATGATTGATGATTGTAGCAGCTTCTGTCCACTGTGAGTTTACTTTTGGATGTTTTTTTAAAGCCATTGCGCAAGCTTTAATTACCATATCGTTAAAAGAAACTTTTGTTTCTGGAATTGCATTGATTAATTTACGCGAAGCAATTGCTCCGTCCATATCAACCTCAATAGTTAAATAATAGTGAGGAGCTGTAAATTTAGATTCAGCTAAACGTTTTGCAATTGTTTTACGCATAGAAGAGTTTTTTACTTCTTCTACAAACTTTTCGCCTGCAGGAACAAATGGTTTTACTGGAGATGGAGATGGATTTGCAGCCGTTTGCGCTTGAGCCGTAGACTGAGCATCAACAGGTTGCGCTTTAAAGTTTTCAACATCTACTTTAATAATTCTTCCATTTTCACCAGACCCCTTAACTGTACGAATATCGATTCCTTTATCTTCCGCAATTTTTTTAGCTAAAGGAGAAGCAAAAATTCTTCCAGAATTTACAACTTCAGGAGTTGTTGTTGGTTGAGTTTCTGTTTTTTGTTCTGCTTTAATTTCTGGCTTAGCCTCTGTTGCAACAGTTTTTGTTTCTTGAGCTTTAGGAGCAGGTGCACCATTTACAAATGTAGATACATCTGTTCCTTCTGGTCCTAAGATAGCTAATACAGAGTCTACTGATGCAGTTTGTCCTTCCTCAACACCAATGTATAAAAGAGTTCCAGCTTCAAAAGCTTCAAATTCCATAGTAGCTTTATCGGTTTCAATTTCAGCAAGGATATCTCCTTCTGTAATTTTATCACCAATTTTCTTTAACCAAGTTGCCACTGTACCTTCTGTCATGGTATCAGATAAACGAGGCATAGTAATGATTTTAACATCAGCAGGAACCTCAACAGTTGCGCTTTCTGTTTGTTTTACCGGAGCATCTTCAGTTTTTGTTTCTGATTTTTTATCCGATATAGTTTCTTGTTTAGGAGATGAACCTCCAGCTATTAATGCTGAAATGTCTTCACCAGCTTCTCCAATAATAGCTATAACGCTATCTACAGATGCTGTTACACCTTCTTCTAAACCAATATATAATAAAGTACCTGCCTCAAAAGACTCAAACTCCATAGTAGCTTTGTCTGTTTCGATTTCAGCAAGAATATCACCTTCTTTAATAGTATCGCCTACTTTTTTTAACCAAGCTGCAACAACTCCTTCCGTCATTGTGTCAGATAAACGAGGCATAGTAATTACGTGTGCCATGATTATAATTTATGAGGGATGAATGGATAATTTTCTTGAGCATATACAACGTCATACATAACAGATAAGTCTGGATATGGAGATTCTTCAGCGAATTTTTCACACTCTTCAACTAAATCTTTAACACGTTTGTCTATAGCTTGAATTTCAGCTTCTGTAGCCCAATTGTTTTCTTTAATAATATCTAGAACTTGTGTAATAGGGTCAATTTTTTTGTACTCTTCAACCTCCTCTTTAGTACGGTAATGTTGCGCATCCGACATTGAGTGCCCTCTGTAACGGTACGTTTTCATTTCTAGGAATGTTGGACCTTCTCCTTTACGCGCACGTTCCATAGCTTCGTGCATAGCCTCAGCTACTGCAACTGGATTCATACCATCAACTGGACCACATGGCATTTCATAACCTAAACCTAGTTTCCAGATATCCGAGTGGTTTGCAGTTCTTTCAACAGAAGTTCCCATGGCATAACCGTTATTTTCACAAATAAAAACAACGGGTAATTTCCAAGTCATTGCCATATTAAAAGCTTCGTGTAAAGAACCTTGACGAGCTGCACCATCACCAAAATAAGTTAAAGTAACTCCTCCTGTTTCTAGATATTTATCAGCAAAAGCCATTCCTGCACCTACCGGTATTTGAGCTCCAACAATACCATGTCCTCCAAAAAAACCATGTTCTTTAGAGAAAATGTGCATAGAACCACCTAAACCTTTAGATGTACCTGTAGCTTTACCTAATAACTCAGCCATTACTTTACGAGGATCAACTCCCATACCAATTGGCTGTACGTGGTTACGGTATGCCGTAATCATTTTATCTTTTGTAAGGTCCATAGCATGTAAAGCTCCTGCTAATACTGCTTCTTGACCGTTATATAAATGTAAGAATCCTCTAACTTTTTGTTGAATATATAGTGCAGCAAGTTTGTCCTCAAACTTTCTCCAAAACTGCATTTCCTCATACCACTTAAGGTAAACTTCTTTTGTTACTTCTTTCATATTGCTTTAATTCTGTGAGTCCGTAACTCTAAAAAGAGTTTCCGAAATAATTTTGCTTTATACAAAAATAGTGTTTCCTAATTAACAATAAAATTAAATTTGAAAGGAATTACAGGAAATTTTTGTCAAATATTAAAGGAAGAAGGCTTTTTAGAGAATCTGAGTGGAAAATTTCACCTTCTTCTCCCATAAATAAAATTTCTATTGGAGCTTCTTGTTTAATTTCGTATTCCGCTATTGATTGTCTACATCCGCCACAAGGAGGTATTGGCGCAGCTACTATTTTATCGTCTGAAGTAGCAGAGATGGCAATTTTTAGAATTTTCACGTTTGGATATAAAGCTCCTGCCTGAAAAATAGCTACACGCTCTGCACATAAACCTGATGGATATGCTGCGTTTTCTTGGTTATTCCCGTTTACGATAATTCCGTTTTCCAGCAATAATGCAGCTCCAACCCTAAATCTTGAATAAGGAGCGTAAGCATTTTTTCTATTTTCTACCGCAATCTTCATTAAATCTTGATCGGCTGGGATCATTTCGTTAAGATTTTCGTACGCCTTGAAAACCAATGGAATATGTATTTCTCTCATGTATCAGAAATTTCAATTTAGACAAAAAATCCAAACTCGGGTGTCGAGTTTGGATTGGGGGTGTAATATTATGACTTTTTTTAATAAGTTTAGTACTTATCTCCAAAATTTAATGTTAAAGAAAATCTAAGCGTATTTTCTAATGGATTTTTAACTTTAGATGTTGAGAATAGGTAAGATAAATCCACTTTTAAAATGTTGTATTTAAATCCCGCTCCTAATGTAGCGTATTTACGAGCTCCTTTTAAATCGTGCTCATTAAAATAACCTAAACGTAAAGCAAACGAGTCTTGGTACATATATTCTGCTCCTAAAGACCATATAACTTCTTGTAATTCTTCTTTAATTCCGCCAGAGGCATCTCCAAAAGATTTAAAGATTCCGTTTGCCCAGCCTATGTTTCTGTATTCTGTATTGGCTTTATTGATAGCATCCATTCTTTCGCTGTTATCAATTTCACCATCTTCATTTAAATCAATATAATTAACAGCAATTGGTGACGGTACTAAAAGTTTTCTTACTTCTCCCATTACAGCTACTTTATTGTAATCGTCAAAGATAAAGTCAAAACCTAAACCTAAACGCATGTTGGCTGGTAAAAAGTTTTCGTTTGTTTTATCTGCGTCGTAAGAAATTTTAGGCCCTAAGTTTTGAAGGGTTAAACCTGCTCTCCAACGCCCGTTAAAATCTGAATATGCAACTTCCTCTGATTGGTAGTAAGCAGCAATATCAAAAGCAAAAGCATTAGCTGCAGATGCATCTGTGTTTCCATCTGGCACTTTTAAAGCCGAACGTATATAACGTCCTGCCACTGCCATAGAGAATTGCTCATCAAGCTTTAAGGCATAAGATGCATCGATAGCAAACTCATTTGGAGAAACTGTTCTAGGAACATCTTCGTAATTCTCTCTTAATTCTATATCTCCTAGACCAAAATAACGAAGTGAAGTTGCAAATGCACTTCTCTCATTGATTTTATAAAAATAGTTTAGTTGAGATAAAGAGATGTCGTTAGCAATACTTGTTAAATAAGGAGTGTAACTAATACCTACTCCGTGTTGATCCTCTGCAAAGGCATATTTTGCGGGATTATGTTGTTGTGAATAAACATCTGTAGATGAGGCAGCACCTATATCTCCCATACCTGCTGAACGTGCATCCGCATTAATTAATAAAAAGGGTACACCTGTGGTAATGGCTTTATATTGATCATTGGTTACTTGTGCAAAAGCACTTCCAAAAGTTAATGTCAATACTAGTGATACTGTTAATTTTTTCATTTTTTTCCCATTAGTTTTTCTGTAAAACAAATATAATAATTTATTAAAGGATTACAAGTTTTTCTACCTTTTCTGATTTTTTATTTGTTAAAGTGGATTGAACTATAAGCCTATAAATGTAAACTCCTTTAGCTAATTTATCTCCAAAATCATCTTTACCATCCCATTTTATGGTTCTTGATAAAAAACCTTCGGTCTGGATGATTTCATTGATTGTTTTAACGACCTTACCCGATATTGTCATAACTTGTATCTGAACTTTTAAAGGTTCAAAAGGTCTATTGTGGGTAAACCAAAACTCCGTATAACTTACAAATGGATTTGGATAATTTAATACGTTAGAGAGTGTTACTCCATCTCCATCTAAAACATAAAATTGAATTTCTGCAATTACTGGGTTATTGTAAACGTCCCAAGCTTTAAATGTAATAGTATGTAAACCAGGCGCTAGATTGTTGAAAGGAAATCTTACCTTCCCTTTTTTATAATTATCTAATTCTGTTTCGTAATAATCGTTTAGTACGTAAGGATTCATTTCGTCTCCATCTAAAATTGCAATTATATCATGCCCTATTCCTGATGCCGTATTTATTCCATTATCATCTTCCAAATAGGCCAAAAATATAGGCGAAGGGTTTGTAGTTCCTCCTGATATAAATGAGGTATCGTTCATGTACAACTTAACTACAGGAGGAGTATTATCTGTAGGTGCATTCTCGTTTATACCGCCTATTCTAATTTGTGTATTATATCCCGTTTTATCTGTAGTTAACTCTTGATTTTTAGCATAGAAACTGACCTTACCATTACCTACAGGAATACGAATGTCTTTAGGTACAACAAATCCAAATTGAAATTTTCCGTCTACAATGGATGCGTTACCTCTAAAAATAGTTTCCCCAAGAGTTTCAAAATTCATGATCTGAATTTGATTGGTGGATGGATTAACAATTTGGTCATTTCCTAAAGTGGTACGTTGCATATCTTTATCAAAAATCTGTACAGCTAAATCTCCTTTAAAATCTGCTAAAAATGTATTGTTTTCGTCTTGAATCTCTCCTTCTAAAGTTACATAATTAAGAGCTTTTAAAACATCTTCCGACCCATTAATCTCTTGTCCGTTAATTTTACTTAGGACAACTTTTGGTTGTGGAAAAGCAATTTTTAAAGCTGGATCTCCAATACAAAATACAACATAACGATCCAGACTAGAAAATTGATTTTTAGTTAAACGTAACACCTCACCAATTGGTATATTGTTGTTTTGATTGTTAAATATAATTCGGGATAATTCTCTATTTATATTACTACCGTTGGTAATTCCAATTTCTCTGGTTGTGGTTAATAAAGCTACAGCTCCTGTTGTATTTTTTAAATATACAGACTCTCCAAGGGATTGAAGATAAGGATTGTCAAATCTACTAACCTCACAAGTAATAGTTACAAATACCGGGAGTTTGTTCTCATTTTTTAATTTATCTACATCTTGAAGCTCAAAAATACGTTCTGAGGATAATACACGCTCTCCACCATGTCCATAATAGTTTATTAAAAGTGCTCCACTATCAAAAGCATTTAAAAAATCAGCCTTTGCCTGTACATATCTATTTCCCCCTGCAGAAACGGTTTGTACGTAAGCATCCATATAGATTTTTTTAATATTTATAAAAGGGCTATCGGCCTCGATATTTTGTGCAATCCCATTCAGGTCAGACTGTAAATTTAAGTCAGAGGTACTATCAATATCATCACTTAGTAAAACTATATTGTTTCTCCAACGCCCGTAAGTTGAAGGATTGTTGTAATTAATTACTTTGTCTACCATTTGTTTAGCCTTGGATAAATCGCTAAACAACATTCGGCCAACGGCAATATCTATACCTTGTTGATAATTAATAGCAATATTGCCTTCACTGTCGTCCATAAAGGCAAAGAAATCGTCGGACATAAAAGTAGTGTAATTCGAAAAGTTTAAGGCAGATCCAGAACTGCTAGGCGTAACCGTTCCTAAATATTGATAAGTCGGAACTATATTGTTATTATTAGGAACTACATTTTTATAATCAAAACTTGTATCTCCAAATAAATTTACAAACTTCACACGTTTATTTGGCGTAGAAGCATTAAAATAAACATAACGAATAAAATTACGAATAGCTACTATATCCTTTTGCCCCGAAGAAAACTCATTATAAATCTGTTGCAAATCTATAACCTTAACATTGTAGTTAGATTTATCTCTATGAAATTCGGCAAGTCTATTTGCTTCACTTATAAAAGCCGATTGAGTAATTATCAAATAGTCTACATCTGCAAACTGACCGTTAGCATCACTAAAAACAGTCTTTTTTAAATTTTGATTTTGTACTTTATAAATTGTTTGCGAAGGAATACTATATAAATCTCTATCGTCTATAGCTACATAATATTTAACAGATCCTAACTGTGTAGTAAAACTTAAAGTTCCTGAGCCGTTATGAGAAATTGCGTTAATATTATATAAGTCTGTTACGTCCCAAACTTTACTTATGCCGCTAGCGTTTTGAATTTCATAACTACCAACACCAAGCAAACCATAGCTACTAGCATTAAAAAACTTAAATTGTTTGTTATATCCTCTTAGGTTATTTGTAGAAGTAATTTTAATAAAATCCAAGTAACCATTAGATGTAGGTACTCCAAAATTGTTATAATTTAAATTTACATTTATAGTTGTTGAGTTAACCGTTACTGTTGTGCGTAATACATTTTCATAGGCAGCAACATGGTTGTCCGGAGCTATTCTGCTAAAATTTAAGCTACCTGCACTAACATTATTTACTTTTATATCAAAAGAAGTTTGGACAGTAGAATTGGCCACTGCATTAACTTCTAACTGAATAGGTACATCTAATTTTAAATTAGGAATCGAAAAAGAAAAATCACGACTGTTTTGATAATTAAAGTTTTCTCCAACCCATTTTCTCCCTAATCGTCCAACATTAATTAAATCTTTTTCATAAACATCAATTTGATCGTAAGTAGTAAAGGTTGCAACTGGATTTCCTGTAGGCAAATTAGCAGGCATTATACGTTTACCATCGGCGCCATCAACAGTGATATAATAGTATGCCTTTGTATCATATAAATTAACGGATGTATTATTTTCGGCGTTCCAATCAGTAACCCCTTTGGCATAAAACAAAACATAATCTTGATCATTCAAAACACCGTCTTGCTCACCTACGACTTCAATAGCATTTTCAACTAGATCAAAAGGTACATCCGTAGCATTACTAAAAGGAAGCATGTCACCACCATGCCCGTAGATTTTAATTTTACGAGGATTGATAGTAACAGATCCAAAAATTTTATTTAATTCAGCTTTTGTTAATTTATAAACACCGCTTTTCTCTATATAAAACTTATAAAAATTACCGGTAGAAAGAACGGAACTAGAAACCGGAGGAATTGAACTAGACGAGCGACGCTGCGAAGTATTTAATATTTTATGATTAAAAGACAAGCTCTTAACTCTTTTTAAAACCGAATTCTCGTTTATATAGGGATAAAAACCAATTGAAAGTTGAATTTTATCTCGAGATTTTACATTGTTTAATTCCAGTTTTTGTTTGGAAGGGATATTTTCTAATTTAATTTCCCCTAACTCATCCGAAGTAACTGGTACATATTCAATATTTAAATTTTGTGGAGAATTAACATCAATTTCTGTGGAAACTTCCGTTAATTTATAGACACGTAATTCCTGAGAATATGGGATAAATTGAGTTTCTACACCATTTAATTGAGGAATTTTATAATTTATTGAATCAATATAAAAATTTTGAATACCTTTGTAATCTATTCCTACAAATGAATTATTTTTCGTTTGTGCGAAACAACATACTGATAAACTGATTAATACTAAAATCAAAAAGGCTTTTCTCATTATATATAGGGAATGGTAAGTGATGTTAAATATTATTAAGAGTTTTGAAGTAGTAAATATCCTAAAAAAAAAGATTGAATTTTATTTTCTAATCGAAAAAGATTCAATAACTTTAACAAAAAATTAATTTTTTTAAGAATTGACAAAAATCATATTGCGATATGATTGTTTTATTGTATATTGCAACACTAAATTTATTACCTACTTAAAGTATGAAAATTAACAGAGTATTGACTTTACAAATGTTAGCTGCTTTAGCAATATCTTTATCGATTACTAGCTGTAGTAAATCGTCAAAAGGTACGTCAAAAGCAACTGGTTGGAAAATCAACGACAGTAAAGGTGGTTTCCAATATAATGACAAGTACAAAAAGCAAGTAACGCCTCCTGGTATGATTGCTGTTGAAGGTGGAACTTTCACTATGGGTAAAGTAGCTGACGACGTTATGCACGATTGGAATAATACCCCAAATCAGCAACACGTTCAATCCTTTTATATGGATGAAACGGAAGTTACAAACATGATGTATGCAGAGTATTTATACTGGTTAAAATCAGTTTTCCCTCCTGCAGACTCAGCGTACAAACACATTTATGAAGGGGCTTTACCTGATACTTTAGTTTGGAGAAACCGTTTAGGTTATAACGAAACTATGACAAACCACTACTTACGTCACCCTGCTTATGGTGAATATCCAGTAGTTGGAGTTAACTGGATTCAAGCTGAAGAGTTTGCTAAATGGAGAACAGATCGTGTTAACGAAGGATTATTAGAAAAAGAAGGATACCTTAAAAAAGATTCTAAAATCACGGACGCTAAAGAAGGAACTAGTTTTAGTACTGAAGCCTACTTAAACAGCCCATCTACAGTTTACGGTGGAAGTGAAGATATCGTTTTAAGAAAAGAAAAAGGTAGAGGAAAAGCACAAGACGGAGAAGTTAAAAACGTTTACGCAACTCGCCAATCAGGAATTACATTACCAGAGTACAGACTTCCTACTGAAGCAGAATGGGAATATGCTGCAATGGCAATGAACGGAATTAGAGAATACAACCTTTATAAAGGTAAAAAGAAATATCCTTGGAACGGACAGTACACTCGTGCTAGCAAACGTAAAATTAGAGGTCAACAATTAGCTAACTTTAAACAAGGTCGTGGAGATTACGGTGGTGTTGCAGGTTGGTCTGATGATGGTGCTGATATTACTAACAAAGTAAAATCTTATCCACCAAATGATTTTGGTTTATACGATATGGCTGGTAACGTTGCTGAATGGGTTGCTGACGTCTACAGACCTACAGTAGATGATGAAGCAAATGACTTTAACTACTACCGTGGAAACCGTTACATGAAAAATGCAATCTCTGAAGATGGATCAATCCAAATTGTTACAGCTGAAAATATGGTTTACGATACTTTAAGTAACGGTAAAGTCATAGCTCGTAACTTACCTGGTCAAGTAGCACAAGTACCTGTTGACGAAAATGAAACGTACTTACGTTACAACTTCTCTAAATCAGATAATAGAGATTATAGAGATGGAGATCAAGCTTCTACAAGAGATTATAGAAGTAAAGAATCTAACGGAACTAGTAAAATGTACGATTCTCCAGTTCACTCAATCACTGTTGATTCATTAAACGCAATGAACAGACAGTATGACAAGTCAACAAAAAGAACAACTTTAATTAACAACGAAGCTCGTGTTTACAAAGGTGGTTCTTGGAGAGATAGAGCATTTTGGTTAGACCCAGCAACTAGACGTTACTATCCTCAGGATATGGCAACAGATTATATTGGATTTAGATGTGCAATGTCAAAAGTTGGACCTAAAGAAAATAAACGAAAAGTTAGAGGTTAATAAATAAATTTTCATACTCAAACGGAAGTTCTTTTTGAACTTCCGTTTTTTTTGTACTTTAGTTCTATGAAAACAGAAACTTTATATCAATACTTTTTAGAGAGTAATGGCATTACTACAGATTATGATATACAAAGAACAATTGTATAATTATC
>CAVBJB010000003.1:19587-29490 GCA_963595625.1 Lachnospiraceae bacterium
GTAATGGCATTACTACAGATACTAGAAAGGTTACTGATAATCAATTATATTTTGCTTTAAAGGGAGATAATTTTAACGGAAATTTATTTGCAAAAAACGCGCTAGAATTAGGCGCTAAACTTGCTATTGTAGATCAAGAAGATGTTATTGACCCAAATAATTCATCTGCTTATTTTTTAGTGGACGATGTATTAACAGCTTTACAAAACTTAGCGTCATACCACAGGCAACAACTTAACATACCTATTATCAGTTTAACAGGAAGTAACGGTAAAACAACAACTAAGGAGTTAATTAATGCCGTTTTAAAACAAAAATTTAAAACTGTTGCCACAATTGGGAATTTAAACAACCACATTGGAGTTCCGTTAACCTTACTATCTATGGATAAAACCACTGAGATAGGTATTGTAGAAATGGGTGCCAATCACCAAAAAGAAATTGAAGCTCTTTGTAAAATAGCCTTACCCGATTATGGATATATTACAAATTTTGGTAAAGCTCACTTAGAAGGTTTTGGAGGTGTTGAAGGCGTTATAAAAGGGAAATCTGAAATGTATGCTTATTTAACAAACAATCAAAAAATGGCTTTTGTGAATTTAGATGATGCTATCCAAGTTGAAAAAACCGCACATTTAAAACGTTTTACTTTTGGAAAAGATAAGGCTGAAGCTAATGTTGTAATTACTGATGTAGAATCAAATCCGGATGTAAAAGTAACCTTCAATAACAATACTGTACAAAGTAATTTAATAGGTATATATAATGCGCCAAATATTTGTGCAGCTATTACTATAGGTAAATATTTTGATATTGCGGACGATAAAATTACCGAAGCCATTGAAAATTATATTCCAACAAATAATAGATCTCAGATTTTAAACCTAGACTCTAACCAAATTATTATGGATGCTTATAATGCAAACCCTAGTAGTATGGAGGTTGCTATAAAAAATCTAAGTCAATTAGATGCTACAACTAAAGTTGCTGTTTTGGGAGATATGTTTGAGTTGGGAGAAGAAAGTGATAAAGAACACCTAAACATAATTAATGCAGGTTTAGCCTCTGCCATAGATTCTATTTATTATGTGGGAGAACGTTTTTACGCAAACCAAATAAAAGCTGATAAAGCAAAATATTTTAAAACGCTTACGGATTTAAAGGCAGAATTTAGCTTTGCAACTTACCAAGAGTCTACTATTTTAATTAAGGGATCTAGAGGTATGGCCTTAGAACGTTTAATAGATAAATAAAAAAAAGCTTACTAGGTAAGCTTTTTTTTGTGTTAGGGATAGGAGCGGCATCCTTTTATAAGGAGTAATGTTTCGAACTTTTATTTAATACCTAAACCTTATAAAAGATACAGCGGATAGCCCGACCCCGAGCTATCCGCTGATTTATTTTACTGAAATGTAGCGAGGGGTAACACCCTAGTATTTAAATAACTTCTGCAACTACAAATGTTGATCCGCCTACGTAAATCATATCTTCAGGATTTGCATGGTTCTTAGCTGCTGCATACGCCTCTGGAATGGAGTTGAAGGTTTGAAAATTAAATTTGTGTTGATGCATTACAGCTGCTAATTTTTGCACTTCTAGACCGCGTGGCACATCGGGTTTGGCTAAATAATAAATGGCATTTTTAGGGAGTAAATGTATAATACTTTCTAAATCCTTGTCGTTAACCACTCCAAAAACAAAATGTAATTGTTTAAAGATTTGTTTTTGAACTTGCGCCATTACGATTTGTAAGCCGTCTTTGTTATGTGCTGTATCAGCAATGATTAAAGGGTTTTGCCCTAACATTTGCCAGCGTCCGGCAAAGTTTGTATTGGTTATAACATTTTTAAAACCGTCTATAATGTGTTGCTGAGATATAGTAAAATGTACTTTTAACACGTTAAGCGCTGTTAAAGCCGTTTTTTTATTGTGAAATTGATAATCGCCCAACAAAGCTGAATCTATATTTGGCCACAAAATATCTGATGCAAACCAAATTGGTGCATTTTCTTGATTAGCTTTTTGGATGAACACGGGTTGCGTTTGGGATACATACTCTCCGATTACCACAGGAACATTAGGTTTTATGATTCCGGCTTTTTCGGCTGCTATTTCGGGTAAGGTATTTCCTAACATATTCATGTGATCCCAACCAATATTAGTAATCACAGAAACTAACGGGGTGATGATGTTGGTAGAATCGAGCCTACCTCCTAGCCCAACTTCTATAAGGGCTACATCTACCTTTTGTTCTGCAAAATATTGAAAGGCGAGTCCTACAGTCATTTCGAAAAAACTTAAATGATTAGCCTCCAAAAAGGATTTGTTTTGAGAAATAAATTGGGTAACGCTTTGCTCCGGAATCATTTCTCCGTTTATGCGTATGCGCTCTCTAAAATCTTTTAAATGCGGAGAGGTGTAAAGTCCAACTTTATAACCAGCCTGTTGTAAAACTGAGGCAATTAAAGAGGATGTAGAGCCTTTACCGTTGGTTCCACCAATATGTATACTCTTAAATTTAGACTCCGGATGAGCTAAATGTTCCATTAAAATTTGGGTATTTTTAAGATCTTTAGTGTGTGCAGCAGCACCAATTTTTTGGTACATAGGTAGCTGTGCAAACATCCATTCTAAAGTTTGAGAATATGTCATGAAATATTGTATTTAAAATGTATGTAGTTGTAAATAATTTATGATATTTGTGAGTTATAATTGGGTAATTAAAATTATCTTTATAAATCAATTCACAAAAATTTTTATACAAATTTACATTTATAAATTTTATGAATAACTTTTTTCTACAAATACCAATCGACACTTTAGGACAAGCAACTACAGAGGTTGCAGAAAATGCAACACAAGTTCCAGAAATTTCTATTTTGGAATTTTTATTAAAAGGAGGAGTCTTTTTAATTCCTATCGGAATTTTACTTTTTTATACCATTTATGTAATTTTTGAACGTTACATGTACATAAGTAAAGCGGCAAAATACGATCCGCAATTACTACAAGATGTTAAAACACATTTAATGGGTGGAAATATACAATTAGCAGTAGCAACTACAGAAAGAGAAAGTTCTGCAAACGCTAAAGTGGTTAAAGAAGGTATTATGACTTTAGGTGTGGGTAGACCAATGAGCGAGATTGAATCGAACATGGAAAAAATGGCCAACATCCAAATTGGAGAAATGGAAAAAGGGTTAGGAGCTTTAGGTTTAATTGCTGGTATTGCACCTACTTTTGGATTTATTGGAACGATTGCTGGGGTAATTAAGATCTTTTACTCGATCTCTATCTCTGAGGATATTAGTATCGGAAATATTTCTGGTGGTTTATATGAAAAAATGATTTCATCTGGATCTGGATTAGTGGTTGGAATTATTGCTTATGCAGCTTACCACATTTTTAATGGGAAAATTGATAAATATTCTCTACAAACACAAAAGTTAGTTTTAGAATTTATTAATGTAATACAAAGACCAAATGGCTATAAAACGAAATAAACGTTTTCATGCTGAAGTTGCGAAAGACTCCATGAGCGACATTATGTTCTTCTTACTTTTGTTTTTCCTTATTATATCTACACTTGCAAATCCTAATGTTATTAAAATGACATTACCAAAAGCAAAAAATAACGAGAAAACAAATAAGCAGCACATTACCATTTCTGTAACAGACGAAAAACTGTATTACATAGATAAAAATAAAGTTGAATTTGCTGAGCTAGAAAAGAATTTACTTGCACAAATTGGCGGAGATAAGGACCAAACAGTTGTAGTACGTATTCCCTTTAACTTACAAGTTCAAGATTTAGTTGATGTCTTAGAAATTGGTGTTAAAAACAATTTGAAATTTGTAATAGCTACTGATGCTACTAAATAATAAAAGCCGAGAATTTATTCTCGGCTTTTTCTTTTAAACATATATTTTGTGGTATAATACAATCCAATAGCGCTTATTGTAGAAAGTATTGCAGTTCCTATCCAAAGCCAACTAAAACCGTACATACTTGCTATTTTTGTACCTAATACTGGGGTTATAATAAAAGATACAGAAAACGCCATTCCATTTAAACCCATATAGGCGCCTTTGTTTCCGTTTTCTGATCGTTTGGCTGTAACGGTACTCATAAAAGGGAGTGCTAATATCTCTCCAAAACAAATTATTGTCATACTTATAAGTATTGCAATTAGAGTATAAGTAAAACCTAACATACCGTAACCTACAGCACAAAATATAGTTCCTATAAAAAGAGTTTGGGATATGCTCAATTTTTTTTCTGCAAAATGTACCAGTAACATTTCTAAAATAACAATTATAAAACCGCTATAACCTAATATAAAACCAATAGTTGTTTGGCTTAATTGTGCTGATTCTTTATAAAATAAAGGTAAGGTATTTAGGATCTGGAAAAAGCATATCGAAAATATAGTACAGAAAATACAAAATGCAATAAACGGTAAATCCTTATATGGGGATTTAACTACTGTTTGTTTTTTTACTTGTGAAATATCTAATGCTCTATTAATACTCTTGTTTCTTTTTCTAAAAAAATATAAATAGAAAATTCCAGCTAATAATATAGCTATAAAATTTGCTACAAATAATAAGTTATAAGAGATGGAAGAAAGAATCCCTCCTAAAGCTGGTCCAATTGAAAAACCTAAATTAATTGCCATTCTGTTTAAGGAGAAAGCTCTGGTTATGTTTTGTGGCTTTGCATATTTTGTAATGGCAACTGAGTTTGCTGGTCTAAAAGCTTCGCTAATAATACTTTCTAATAAAATTATCAAGGCGAGTCCCGTAACCGAGGTAAAATATGGTATAAGTAAAAATATAGGGGCTGTTAAAAATAAGCTTCCTAATTGTACTTTATATTCTCCTATTTTGTCTGTTAAATATCCGCCTATAAAAGATCCTAATACAGAGCCAATGCCATAAAAACTTAAAACAATTCCAGTTTGCTCTAAAGTAAACCCCAATTTATCTGTCATATAAACTCCTAAAAATGGCAATACCATAGATCCTGTACGGTTTATAAACATTACTATGGATAACATCCAAGCTTCTTGGGAAAGCCCAGAAAAAGAATCTATATAAATTTTAAATATTTTGGATGCTTTCATGACTATTTTGATAAAAAAAATCGGTCTTTTAAAAAAACCGATTTTATAGTATTGTTATTGTTTAGTTTAAACTAAAATTATAAATAATTTGTCCTTTTTGTACTGCCGGTGCATCCGAACTTGATTGCCATTTGGTATTCATCGCGGCAATCTTAGCTTGATCTAATAAACATTTTGCAACGTTTGTTGATCCTCTTACACCCGCCACTGCGTCAATGGTTTTACCGGTACGATCCACTGTAACTTCAACCACTACTTTTCCAGATTCGTTACATGTATACTTAGGTTCTGGTTTAGCTAAAGCTTTTCTATTCCCTAAAGAATATCCTGCTCCACCTCCAGATCCGCCACCACTTCCTGGTCCAGTTCCGCTACCAGTTCCAGTTCCGTTACCTGTACCATGTCCACCACCTGTTCCGCCACCAGAACCTCCTGATCCGTAGTAATCAGATGAACTTAGGCTACCATTACTTTTACCTTTATTTCCCGCTACTCCATCATCTCCATCTCCACCCGATGTGTTTCCGCCTAATAAGCTTGAAAGGGCATCGTTTGTGTTTTGAGAGACTTTAGGTTTTTGTGTTGGCTGTACAACAGTCTTAGGTTCTACAGTTACTTTGGTATCTTTTTTATCTTTCTTTACCGAAACATTAGTTACTGCATAGTCCGTTTGATCAGAAACTTCAGAACTCAAAATACTTTCTACCGTATGATCTGGTGTAGCAATCGCTTTAATTGTCGAACTAACATCTAAAACCTCACTAGTAAAATCTTTTCCTTGACCTACGTCGCTATCACCAAAATTTACTGTAACACCGCCGCCGCCGCCGCCAGCTCCTAGTTGATCTAAAACATAATCACTTGGAGGCCAAAAGCGTATAAAAAAAAGGATTAGCAGTAATAGTAAACATACTAAAACTGTTAATCCTAAAGATTTCTTTTTATTATTTGAAATAGTAGTTGCATCCATTTCTAACCTGTATCGTATTTATTAAAACGAAAATACGTATTTTTTTATGGAAATAACTACTATTTATCTTAAATTTAAAGTAATTGTTTTAAAGCAATTTCAAATGCCCTAAAGCTAATATTTTGCTTTTCTGTACCTAATTCAAAAGTTTTAGCAATTGCTTTTCTGATGGTTTCAGATGTATCGTTAAATATATTTTCATCAGTTAATTCAACTTTACTTTCCATTAAGTAAGCAAAAACTCTCGCCATACCGCAATTAGAAATAAAATCAGGAATTAAAGAAATTTTTTGATCTGTATCTTCCATAATTGATCCAAAGAAAATTTCTTCATCTGCAAATGGTACATTAGCTCCACACGAAATAACTTCTAAACCAGAAGCAATCATAGCATCTACTTGCTCTTGAGTTACTAATCTTGATGCTGCACAAGGAGCAAAAATCTCAGCACCTAGGGACCAAATTTTAGAATTAATATCTGCAAAAGGAATCATATTATCTGCAACTAATGTATTTCCGTTTTTAGCTAAAAATAAAGCTTTAACTTCTTCAAAACTAAATCCGTTTTCATTAATTACACCACCATCACGGTCTATAATTCCAACAACTTTTGCACCCATTTGTGCTAAAAAGTAAGCTGCTGCAGCTCCTACATTACCAAAACCTTGAACAATTGCTTTTTTACCTGCTACATCACCACCGTAGATTGAATAGAAATGCTTCACAGCCTCAGCTACACCGTAACCCGTTATCATATCTGCAACAGTATATTTTTTTTCTAACGCAGGAGTATATTGTAAATCTTCAATCACTTTTACCACACCGTGACGTAGTTGTCCTACTCTCGAAATTTTTTCTGCTTCTGTAGGTTTAAAGTGTCCATTAAATACTCCTTCTTGCGGATGCCATAAACCACAAGCCTCAGTCATAGGGATTACTTCATGTATTTCATCAACATTTAAATCTCCTCCTGTACCGTAGTAATTTTTTAAAAGCGGGAATACAGCTTTATACCAACGTTGTAAAACTTCTCTTTTTCTTGGATCAGCAGGATCAAAGTTAATCCCAGATTTTGCTCCACCAATAGCAGGTCCAGCTACAGAAAATTTAACTTCCATTGTTTTAGCTAGGGATAAAACTTCATTTTTATCTAAACCTTTACGCATACGTGTACCACCACCGGCAGCTCCACCACGTAAGGAATTTATAACTGCCCATCCTTCTGCCTCTGTTTCAGAATCTTGCCAGTGAAATACAACTTCAGGTGCTTTTTCTTCAAATTGTTTTAGTAATGTTTTCATTATGTTTTTAAAAGTGAGTTAGTTTGTTTAGTGAATCACAAATATAGACTAAATCTAGATAATCTCTTAAAATTATCTAAAAATTTCGCCCGAACTATGATCACAATTTGCCCCAGTAACACTAGACAAAATATTAATTTTACCTTGATATCTTAGTAAACCTAACAATCCAAACAACAAAGCTTCTTTAAATTCTATAGTTAACGCATCCGGAACAACAAGCTCTAATTTTGGACCATAATAAGAAATCAATTCTAGTAAAAAATCATTATAAGCACCACCACCTGTTATCAATATTTTACCCGAAGCATGAGGTAAACCATTTACAATTTGGTAAGCAATATGATGGCAAAATGTATGTAAAATATCTTCAACTGAAAGCGAATATTGATTCAGTAAAGGCATCACACTTTCATTAACAAATTCAATACCTAAGGATTTAGGATAGCTCAACTTGTAAAATTCTAAATCGTTCAAAGCATTAAATAAACCAGAATCTAACACCCCATATCGCGCATTTATTCCTTTATCATCATAGGGTAAGTCTAATTTATTAGCATAAAAATTTAAAACCGTATTTACAGGAGTTAAATCAAAAGCCAAACGTTTTCCATTTAAATCAAAAGAAACGTTAGAAAAACCTCCCAAATTTAAACAATACGTATATTCACTAAAAAGCAATGCATCTCCCATAGGAACCAACGGTGCACCTTGCCCACCAAATTTTACATCCTGAACTCTAAAATCGCAAACAATAGGATAAGGTAAATATTTCTTAAGTCCACGTAAATTACCAATCTGCAAAGTATATCCTAAATCAGGCCTATGTTTTATAGTGTGACCATGACTTGCAATCAAATCAATATACGCAATCTGGTATTTCATAATAAATTCATAGATAACAACAGACAAATATTCAGTATATTCTTTATTTAAATCTTCAAGTGTATCATCATCAAATCCTACAGCAATTTTAAGATTTTCAATCCAATACGGTTCATACTCAAAAGTTTCGGCTTGTAAAATCTCATAATTATATACCCCATTACTTTCAGTAAATCGCAAATAAGCAATATCTATCCCATCCAAGGACGTACCAGACATAACCCCAATAACAAAAAAATTTTTAATATTCATGTCTTAAATTTATAAAAAGGATAAAAAATTATTATATTTAGCACTACAAATTATTAAGTCTAAAAATAGAAATAAATAAACAAACAAGAATACAAATGGATTTTAAATTAACTGAAGAACAGTTAATGATTCAGCAAGCAGCTCGCGACTTTGCTCAAACTGAATTATTACCTGGTGTAATCGAAAGAGACGAACATTCTACTTTCCCGTACGACGCTGTAAAAAAAATGGGTGAACTTGGATTCTTAGGAATGATGGTAGATCCTAAATACGGTGGGGCTGGTTTAGACAGCGTTTCTTACGTTCTAGCTATGGAAGAAATCGCAAAAGTAGACGCTTCTGCAGCAGTAATCATGTCAGTAAACAACTCTTTAGTATGTGCAGGTATGGAAAAATACTGTACAGAAGAGCAAAAACAAAAATACCTTGTGCCACTAGCTAAAGGAGAAGTTATTGGAGCTTTCGCACTTTCAGAACCAGAAGCAGGATCAGACGCTACATCTCAAAAAACTACTGCTGTTGATATGGGTGATTATTACCTTTTAAACGGTACAAAAAACTGGATTACAAACGGTAGCAACGCATCAACATACTTAGTAATTGCTCATACACACCCAGAAAAAGGACACAAAGGAATTAACGCTTTCATCGTAGAAAAAGGGTGGGAAGGATTTGAAATTGGACCTAAAGAAAAGAAAATGGGTATCCGTGGATCAGACACACACTCATTAATGTTTACAGACGTAAAAGTTCCTAAAGAAAACCGTATCGGAGAAGACGGATTTGGATTCGCATTCGCAATGAACACTTTAAACGGTGGGCGTATCGGAATCGCCTCTCAAGCATTAGGTATCGCACAAGGAGCTTACGAACTTGCATTAAAATACGCAAAAGAACGTAAAGCTTTTAAAACCGAAATCATCAATCACCAAGCAATTGCATTCAAACTTGCAGATATGGCTACAAACATCACAGCAGCACGCATGTTATGTATGAAAGCCGCAGCTGAAAAAGACAATGGAGAAGATATTTCAATCTCTGGAGCAATGGCAAAATTATTCGCTTCACAAACAGCAATGGACGTAACTACAGAAGCAGTACAAATCCATGGAGGAAACGGATACGTTGCCGAATACCACGTAGAACGTATGATGCGTGACGCTAAAATCACACAAATCTACGAAGGAACATCAGAGATCCAAAAAATCGTAATCTCACGCGGAATCACAAAATAATACAACAATCCTGAGTATAAAAGCTCAGGATTTTTTTTGGGCGTAACCCTCGCCATAAAAAACTCATAAACATAAATAGCGGATAGCTCGGGTCGGGCTATCCGCTATATCTTTTATTTTGTTATTAAATAAAT
>CAVBJB010000004.1:0-26776 GCA_963595625.1 Lachnospiraceae bacterium
GTATTAGATTATATAACTTCTCTATTTAAATATTAAATGAGATTAAAATCATTACAAATATAGAAATTATTTTTAATTATTCTAAATAAAAATTAAATTTATTTTTACTCATTATCAAGCAGATATACAATTATTAAACAAAAAAACATATTTTTAAAAAAAAATTAAAATATGATTAAAAAATTAACTCTTTTTATTTTACTTATATCTATCTATAGTTGTAATAACGATAATGATCCCGAAAGATATGAACCTTTACCTAAAAGTGAAGTTCTAATGGATCTTTATACAATTCCGTATCAAAAACTGTCTGATTATAAGTTTTTCAAGAATAATCTAAAAGATATGGAACCTACTTATCATGTAATTCCGTTTGAACCTGCTAGTGCTCTGTTTACTGATTATGCACAAAAAAAGAGGTTTGTTTGGGTTCCTGATGATACAAAAATTGAATTTAATGGAGGACATAACGTTTTTAAATTCCCTACAGCATCAGCTCTAATAAAATCCTTTTATTATGATAACGTGTTACCAGAAAATACTAAAAAAATTATTGAAACTCGAGTAATGATTAAAACAGGTGTAGACGCAGCAGGTGATGACGTTTGGCTATTTGCAAACTACATTTGGAACGATACGCAAACGGAGGCTTTTTTAGATTTATCAGGTCAGGATATCGAAATAAATTTTATAAACGAGTACAATCAAAACCTAACTACAACGTATAGAATACCATCAGAATCTGAATGTTTAACTTGTCATAAATTTGGTGGTAAGGCCATACCTATTGGTCCAAAACCGCAAAATATCGATTTTAATTACAGCTATTCATCTGCATCTCAAAATCAAATAGAGTATTGGCAAGCTAACGGCATTTTAGTTTCAAACTTTGATAGAACTTATCCCAAAACTATAAATTGGAAAGACACCTCTCAAGATTTAAGCCTACGCGTAAGATCGTATGTCGATGCTAACTGCGCACACTGTCATAGAGAAAACAGCCATTGCGCATACAGAGAGGTTCGTTTTGCATTTAATGAAACTACTAATCCATCAAATTTAGGAACGTGTCTTGTTCCTCAAGAAAATATTGGAGATGAATATACATACATCGTAAACTCAGGTAGAGCTTCAAAATCTGTATTATTTGCAAGAATAAGTACCACTAACGAACGTATTAAAATGCCTTTAATTGGGCGAAATTTAGTGGATAGTAAAGCGGTGGAAATGATAGAAAACTGGATCAATAACCAAACTAATATCTGTAATTAACTATGACTAAAAAATTACTAACCCTTATTGTTATTCTTACTTCTGGAGTAACACTTAAGGCTCAAAACTCCTGTGATACCGCACCTTTAATAACAGAGGGCGTACATGTAATACAACAATTTCATGATGTAAGCACCTTAACACCAAACTATTGTCTCTCTACAGCATATGTTACAAAATGGGCATGGTATAAATACCAAACCAACACCATTAAAGAAATTACTATTTCAACCGTTTTACCAGAAAATATGGGAATAGATACGCGTTTAATGGTGTACACTTCAAATAACTGTCAAACCTTTACGTGCCACGTAAGTAACGATGACTTTGCTGGTGCAGGATTTAATTCACAAGTAACTTTTATAGCTTATCCTAATACAGAATACTATATAGTTTTCGATAACAGATATTTAAATCAAAACACTACTCACAGCTTCTCTATACATCAATCTTCTACTGATGTAGGAATACAGTTTAATCCAATTACTGTTGATTTAAATTCAACTTATAGAATTTGTGCAGTAGATATAAATAATGACGGTTTAGACGATTTGGTTGGGATCAATAACAATTCCTTAGATTTAGTATTACAAAACCAAGATCAAACCTTCTCTTATCAAACCATACAATTACCCAATAACATTACAAGAATGCCGTCTTGGAGTATGGCCGCTGGGGATTATAATCGTGACGGAATTTTAGACTTTGTTTTAGGCGCAACTACTGGCGTAACCATTTTAACCTCTCAAAACGGGAACTTACAATATACAGTTAGTAATAGGACTGAAAGCATTTTTAGTCAGCGTAACCATTTTATAGACATCAACAATGACGGGCATTTAGACATTTTTGTATGTCACGACGTTGCACCGAATGTGTACTTTTTAAATAACGAAACCAACCAATTAACTTTTCATCAAGGCGGATTAGGAGATGTATCAAACGGAGGTAATTACGGATCTATATGGGTTGATATTAATAACGATAACAGACCCGATTTATTCATTGCCAAATGCCGTGGCGACCAATCCAACGCTAAAATAAATCAGCTATTTGTTAACAACGGTCAAGGCAACTTTACAGACATATCCGCTAGCGCAAACATGAACCAACCCAACCAAACCTGGTCATCTGCTTGGGGAGATTTTGATAACGATGGGTATATGGATGCCTTTATCGGGATCAGTTCAACATCAGACGGTTCACACCTTTTAATGCATAACAATGGGAACGAAACCTTTACCGACATCACAGCAAATATGTTTGGTAATACCACAACAACCCTTGCAAATATTGGAACAAGTCTAGAATACGTAGCTCATGATTTTGACAACGACGGCTTTATTGACATCCTAGTAGGCAACCGTAAAATACTTAAAAATTTAGGTGAGAATACCTTTAAAATTATTAACATTAGTGCTTTAAACGGACCTATCGGAGATTTTAATAACGACGGTTTCTTAGATATCCAAAACGACAGCAGGCTTTACTTAAATACACCAAACAACAACCATTGGATTAAGTTTAAACTAATAGGAGTACAAAGTAACACAAGTGCTATTGGAACACGTATAGAGATATACAACCAAGATCCAACCGGAAACTGGCAAAAACAAATTCGTGACGTACGTTCGGGAGATGGTTTCGAAAACATGAGTACCCTAACCGCACACTTTGGTCTCGGAACTTACCAAGTACAAACAGCCATCATAAAATGGCCATCAGGCACGGTAGATATTCTACAAAACCCAGACAGCAACACCCTACATACATTAGTAGAAGGAGCAACATTAAGTGTAGAAACCACACCAAAAATGGACGATCTAAAAATTGTTCCCAACCCAGCAAACCAATACACACAACTGGTTTCAAACCTAATAAATTTAGATCGTGCACAAGTCCTAATTTTTGATGTTACAGGAAAACAAATTCAAGCCCAAACCCTACAAAACAACACCCTAAACACATCAAATCTAATCCCAGGTACTTACATATTAAAAATTCAAACAACAGACGGTAAAGCTTATTCCAGAAGTTTAATAAAAAAATAAAGCAGGGCGTTACCGCTATAAAAAATAAAACAATGCGCAAAGTAACTCCGGCGGTTATCGCTGTAAAAAACGACGCTAGAAGTTATGTGTAGGGAACGCCCAAATTTTAATCATAAAAAAAACGCTCAACTAAAGCTGAGCGTTTTTTTATATGGATTGTAGATTATATGTCAAACCCCATATTAACACCTAATTTCTTAGAAATTACACGTGTTAACTTTTGTTTTAAATCGTCGATTTTAACTGATGATAAAACCTCGTCTGTAAAGGCATACATTAATAAGGCACGCGCTTCTTTTTTAGGGATACCACGTTGTTGCATGTAGAACATGGCTGACTCGTCCAACTGTCCAATAGTACATCCGTGCGAACATTTTACATCGTCAGCAAAAATCTCTAACTGAGGTTTTGTGTTTAATGTAGCTTTGTCTGTTAACAAGATGTTGTTATTTTGTTGGAACGCGTCTGTTTTTTGTGCGATTTTATCTACATAAATTTTACCGTTGAAAACTCCAGTAGAGCGATCGTCAAAAATACCTTTGTAGTTTTGGTGTGACTCACAGTTTGGTTGTTCGTGGTTCACTAACGTGTAATGATCTACGTGTTGTTTGTCTCCAATAATTGTGATTCCTTTTAATGTAGAGTCAATACGCTCTCCTTTTTGGTAAAAGTTTAAGTTGTTACGCGTAATGTTTCCTCCAAATGAGAATGTGTGTACAGATACACGAGATTCTTGCTTTTGGCTCACAAAAGTATTGTCTACTAGGTTTGCTGTTTGTACGTCGTTTTGTAGTTTATAGTAATCTACAATTGCACGTTTTGCAGCAAAAATTTCGGTTACAGAGTTTGTTAAAATAGTAGACTCTGTTAAGCTTTGGTGACGCTCCATAATTTGTACGTGAGCGTTCTCCCCTACTACAACTAGGTTTCTTGGTTGTACAAACAACGCATTTGTTCCTGTTGTAAAATAGATAATCTCAATAGGTTTTTGTACTACTGTAGATTTTGGGATATTGATGTATGCACCCTCAAAAGCATAGGCTGTGTTTAAGTTTGTAAAACTATCGTTTTTGTCAGCCGCTTGATTAAAGTACATGTCAATAATCATTTTGTATTTAGGTTTTGTTAATGCTGATGACATTAAACAAACGTCTAAACCGTCGTGTGTTGTAGAGGATAAGTGTGATGAGAATACTCCGTTAATGAAAACAACTTTGTAGGTATCTACATCGTTTAAGAAGTATTGTTTTACATCTTTCCAATCTACAGCTTCTTCGTTTTTAGGAAGAATAGAAAAATCTGTGTTTAATACCGCATTTAAAGATGTGTATTTCCAAGCTTCTTCTTTTTTGGTTGGGAAACCTTTATTTTCGAACACTTTTAAAGCTTGGTTTCGAACGTCGTGTAAGTCTGTGTTTACATCAACTTTTTGTTCAAAAGCTAAAAAAGATGATAATAATTTTTCTTTTAAATCCATTGTTAGCAATGTTTAAAGTTTAAAGTTTTTTAGTTTAAGGTTCTAACCTTTAACATTAAACTTTAAACTAATAAAACGTTATTATTTTAACCAATCGTATCCTTTTTCTTCTAACTCTAGAGCTAATTCTTTACCTCCAGTTTTAACGATTTTACCATCGTGTAATACGTGTACAAAATCAGGAACAATATAGTCTAATAAACGTTGGTAGTGTGTAATTACAATTACTGCGTTGTTATCGCTTTTTAATTTGTTAACTCCGTTAGCTACAATACGTAAAGCATCGATATCTAAACCAGAGTCAGTTTCATCTAAAATAGCTACTTTAGGATCTAACATAGCCATTTGGAAAATCTCGTTACGTTTTTTCTCTCCACCAGAGAAACCTTCGTTTAATGAACGAGATAAGAACTTACGATCAATCTCTAATAACTCAGATTTTTCTTTAATTAACTTCAACATCTCATTCGCTGGCATATCTTCTAAACCTTTAGCTTTACGAGATTCGTTAATTGCAGTTTTCATGAAGTTTGTAACAGATACTCCTGGAATTTCTACTGGGTATTGGAAAGATAAGAAAACACCTTTGTGCGCTCTTTCTTCTGGAGCTAAATCTCCTAAATCTTCTCCATCTAAAATAATTTCACCTTCTGTAACTTCGAAGTTTTCATTACCTGCGATTACAGATGATAACGTTGATTTACCAGCACCGTTTGGTCCCATGATTGCGTGAACCTCACCTGCTTTTACTTCAAGATTGATTCCCTTTAATATTTCTTTGTCCTCAACAGAGGCATGTAAATTTTTAATTTGTAACATATCTTTTGAATTTGAAGATTTGAAAATTTTCTAATTTGAAAATTATCACATCTCATAATTATTTATTCTTTGATGATATAATTATCTTATTTATGATTTTAGAAATAGTATGAATTTGATTAATTAAACTTGAGCAATCAGGACAGTTTTTACTCATTTTACACAATTCCAACCAATAAATACTTTCTTCTACTTCTTTAGCTGCAATTTTAAACTTATGAATAAAATCATTCTTACTTTCGGCATTTTGTGCTTCACGTACATTAGCACCGATAGACGTTCCAGATTTTAATAATTGATTTGAGATAACAAAACGACGTTCTTTTTCTAATGCTTCGCAATATTCTATAATTGCTAAAGCAAATTCAAAAGTTAACTTAACTATTATATTATCCGAATCTTTCATTTTCAAATATTCAAATTAACTCATTCTTTACATTTGATTATCCCACAGAACCTTCTAATGAAATTTCTAATAATTTCTTAGCTTCTACAGCAAATTCCATTGGTAATTTATCTAAAACTTCTCTTGAGAATCCGTTTACGATTAATGCAATAGCTGTTTCTGTTGGAATACCACGTTGGTTACAGTAAAAAATTTGATCTTCTCCAATTTTACTTGTTGTAGCTTCGTGCTCTAACTTTGCCGTTGAGTTTTGAGACTCAATGTACGGGAACGTATGCGCTCCACATTCATTACCCATTAATAATGAGTCACATTGTGAGAAGTTACGAGCATTTTCTGCACGAGGTCCAATTTTTACTAAACCACGGTAAGAGTTTTGTGATTTACCTGCCGAAATACCTTTAGAGATAATCGTAGATTTTGAATTCTTACCTAGGTGAATCATTTTTGTACCTGTATCCGCTTGTTGGAAATTGTTTGTTACAGCGATTGAGTAAAACTCACCTACTGAATTATCTCCTTTTAAGATACAAGATGGATATTTCCATGTTACTGCCGATCCTGTTTCTACCTGAGTCCAAGAGATTTTAGCGTTTTTCTCTGCTAATGCACGTTTTGTTACAAAGTTGAAAACTCCACCTTTACCGTCTTTATCTCCAGGGAACCAGTTTTGAACTGTTGAGTATTTAATTTCAGCATCGTTCATTGCGATTAACTCAACAACTGCTGCGTGCAATTGGTTTTCATCACGAGATGGTGCCGTACAACCTTCTAAATACGATACGTAAGAACCTTCGTCTGCAATTAACAACGTACGCTCGAACTGACCTGTTCCTGCTTGATTGATACGGAAATATGTAGATAATTCCATAGGACAACGAACACCTTTAGGAATGTAACAAAAAGATCCATCAGAGAAAACTGCCGAATTTAATGCTGCATAAAAGTTGTCAGTTGTAGGAACTACTGTACCTAAATATTTTTTCACTAATTCTGGGTGCTCTTTAATAGCCTCAGAAATAGAACAGAAAATAATACCTTTTTCTTTAAGCGTTTCTTTAAATGTTGTAGCAACAGAAACTGAATCTACTACGATATCCATCGCAATGTTATTCATACGTTTTTGCTCTTCAACAGAAATACCTAATTTTTTGTACATCGCTAATAATTCAGGATCTACATCGTCTAAGGATTTATTTGGATCTGCTTTTTTAGGCGCTGAATAGTATGAAATTGCCTGGAAATCTGGTTTTTCATACGTTACATTTGCCCATTCTGGTTCTACCATTTCTTTCCAAACTCTAAAAGCTTCTAAACGCCATTCTGTCATCCATTCTGGCTCTTCTTTCTTTTGAGAAATAGCGCGAACAATATCTTCGTTTAGACCCACCGGAAATGTCTCAGCTTCTAAATCTGTATAAAAGCCGTATTCATATTCCTTAGTTTCTAATTCTTTTTTTAATTCTTCTTCAGTATACTTACTCATAGTTATGTATTTCAAGATTAATTACTTAAATCTTGTTTTTATTGTCATATTTTAATTAAAGTGAAAAACTTTCACCACATCCACAAGTTCTAGTAGCGTTTGGATTATTGAATACAAATCCTTTTCCGTTTAGTCCTCCAGAATATTCTAAAGTAGTACCTACTAGGTAGAAAAAGCTTTTTTTGTCAACTGCTATTTTAATGCCGTTGTCTTCAAAAATTTTATCTTCCTCATTTGCTACCTTATCAAATTTTAGATCATAAGATAATCCGGAACATCCTCCACTGTGTACACCTACGCGAACATAATCGTTATACGGGTCAAATCCATCATCTTCCATAAGGGAAATGACTTTTTTTCTTGCTGATTCTGAAACTTTTATCATGATATTTTTTGGTTTCTGTGTTTATTTTTACCATACAAAGATATTACAAAAAAAGGACTTTATCTATAAGCTAACATTTTTATAACTAATGATTTGATAATTATTTTCTATTATTAAGGCCTTATTTTAGGCTTTTTATTAACTTAGAACCCAGTTAACTACAAATTCTACTTAAAATCATGAAAATTTACCCTATTGAATCTGGTAATTTTAAATTAGATGGAGGTGCAATGTTTGGGGTTGTTCCTAAGACGATTTGGAATAAAACAAACCCAGCGGATGCCAACAACTTAATTGATTTAGCTGCACGATGTTTGCTAATTGAAGATGGAGATAAATTAATTTTGGTAGATACAGGAATGGGTGATAAGCAATCCGAAAAATTCTTTGGTTTTTACTCGCTTTGGGGATCACATACTTTAGACAAGTCTTTAGCTACTTATGGCTTTCACAGAGATGATGTTACTGATGTGTTTTTAACGCATTTACATTTTGATCATTCGGGGGGTGCAATTCAATGGAATAAAGATAAAACGGGCTACGAACCTGCTTTTAAAAATGCTAAATACTGGACCAACCAAAACCATTGGGACTGGGCTATTAACCCAAATCCTAGAGAAAAAGCTTCGTTCTTAAAAGAAAATTTAATCCCCATGCAAGAATCTGGACAACTTAACTTTATTTCCAGAACAGAAAAGAACTATCTTGATCACTCGGAACTTGGATTCGATATTTATTTTATAGACGGGCATACCGAAAAACAAATGCTCCCTATTTTTAAGTATAAAGGACAAACCATTGCCTATTGTGCAGATTTAATTGCAACTGCTGGCCACATCCCTATCCCATACGTAATGGGTTATGACACAAGACCTTTACTTACAGTTACAGAAAAAGAATATTTTTTAACTAGAGCCGCTAAAGAAAATTGGCTTCTTGTTTTAGAACACGACGCCTATAACGAGGTAATTACGGTTCAGGAAACAGAAAAAGGTATTAGACTTAAAGATATCTTAAAATTTACAGATATTATGTAACAATTTTGATATTTTAGTGACCAACTTTAATGTATAAAATAAAACAGCTCTTTAATAGTTGTATATTTAATTTTTAAACAGAAATTTTTTCTAGAATATGAAAACACTTAAACCTCTTTACATTTGTGCAGCATTATCTCTTGCACTTGCGAGTTGTAATTCTGCAAAAATCCCAACATCTTACGTTGATAAATACGATAAATTACCTTTAAAAAATGCACCTTTAGCAGAAAATGATCTAAAAAGATGGAGTCATTTAGATTTAGTTAAAGATTCTGTACCTGGAATGAGTGTGGATAAAGCTTATGCTGAACTTTTAAAAGGTAAAAAAGGTAAAGAAGTTATTGTTGCTATTGTAGATTCGGGTATCGATATTAATCACCCAGACTTAAAACCAGCGATTTGGGTTAATCCTAAAGAAACTAAAAACAACATCGACGACGATAAAAACGGTTACATAGACGATATTAACGGATGGAACTTTTTAGGACAATCTGACGCTGAAAACATGGAGTACGTTCGTATCCTTAAAAAAGGAAACACGAACGATCCTGAATACCAAAGAGCTTTAGAAGAACACAAGGCTGATCTTGAAGATGCTAACAGCGGAATGTTCCAAGTTAAAAAATTAGAATTATTAGCTAATGCAATTAAAAAAGCTACTGGTAAAACTGAGGATATTACATTAGAAGATGTTCAAAAAATAAATGCTGATGATGTAACGACTACAGAAGCTAAAAATTTCTTTACTAGAGTACTTGCTAATACATCATACAAAGATTTTGATAAGCAAATTACTTCAATGAAAAATCATTATCAAGGACAGTTAGAGCATCATTTAAATCTTGAATTTAACGGACGTAAAGTAGTTGGAGACAATCCTAACGATATTAAAGATACTAACTACGGAGATAACAATGTTATCGGACCAGTAATTGCATCTGCAAAACACGGTACTCACGTAGCTGGTATTGTAGCTCAAACGCGTGGTAACGAGTTAGGTGGTGACGGTGTGGCTAACGGTAACGTTAAAATCATGGCTTTAAGAGCGGTTCCAGATGGAGATGAGTACGATAAAGATATCGCATTAGCTATTCGTTACGCTGCAGATAATGGAGCTAAAGTATTAAATGGATCTTTTGGTAAATATTACTCTCCAAATAAAGAGTGGGTTCAAGATGCTTTAAAATATGCAGAGTCTAAAGACGTTTTAGTATTATTTGCTGCTGGTAACGATTCTAAAGACTTAGACGTAGTAAACAAATACCCATCAGACTCTTATGACGGAGCTGCTGAGACTTTATCAAATGTTATGATCATTGGAGCTTTAAATCCTGTATATGGTGAAGGTATGGTAGCAGGTTTTTCTAACTACGGTAAAAACAACGTAGATATTTTTGCTCCTGGGGCTAAAATTTACGCTACAACTCCAGAGAATACGTACGAGTACTTACAAGGTACCTCTATGGCATCTCCAAATGCTGCGGGGGTAGCTGCAGTAATTCGTTCATACTATCCAAACTTAACTGCTGCTGAGGTTAAACAAGTATTAATGGATTCTGGAATTACTTTAACTCAAGACGTTCGATTTGGTGAAAAACGTGAGAAAAAACCATTTAACGAGTTATCTAAATCTGGTAAAATCATCAACTTATATAACGCAATTATTTTAGCAGAAAAAGTATCAAAAGCTAAAAAATAAAAACGTATTTTTACTTTATCATATAAGCCACAGAATTCTATTTTGTGGCTTTTTATTTATCACTTTTAAATACTAGCAATGAAAAGAATTTTTTTAACATTAGTGCTGACAACCTCAACACTTTTTGCTCAAAAAAATCCAAATCCAGGGTATTGGCAACAACACGTTGACTATAAAATGGATATTGATATGGATGTAAAAAACTTTCAGTACGATGGTAAACAAGAATTAGTTTACACAAACAATTCTCCTGATACGTTACGTAGGGTTTTCTATCATTTATATTTTAACGCGTTCCAACCGGGTAGCGCAATGGATTATAGACTACAAACTATTGCCGATCCAGACAAACGTATGGTTCGATCGTTTACAAAAAACAACAAAACAGTAAAAGAGTCTAAGATTTCTACTTTAAAACCAAACGAAATTGGGTACATCAATGTATTAAATCTTACACAAGACGGTATAGCTGTACAAAACAAAACTGTAGGAACTGTATTAGAGGTAGATTTAGCTAAACCTTTAGCGCCAGGACAAAAAACAACATTAAACATGGTGTTTAAAGGGCAAGTTCCTTTACAAATTCGTCGTTCTGGGCGTAACTCAGACGAGGGCGTAGCTCTTTCTATGTCTCAATGGTATCCTAAACTAGCTGAATATGATTTTGAAGGTTGGCATGCAGATCCTTACATTGGTAGAGAGTTCCACGGAGTTTGGGGAAATTTTGATGTAAAAATCACAATCGATAAAGAGTACACCATCGGTTCTACAGGTTATCTACAAAACAAAAACGAAATTGGACACGGGTATCAAGACGCTAATGTAACTGTTACATACCCTAAAAAAACTAAAAAATTAACGTGGCATTTTGTAGCTCCAAACGTACACGATTTTGCTTGGGGGGCAGATAATGAATTTGCTCACGACATGATTTTAGGACCAAACAACGTTGAGCTTCACTTTTTCTACAAAAAAGGTAAAGAATACTCAGACCGTTGGAAACTTTTACAACCTAAAACCGCTGATTTATTAAAATTCTTTAACGAAAACATAGGAGAATATCCATACAAACAATACTCAGTTATTCAAGGTGGAGACGGTGGAATGGAGTATCCAATGGCTACTTTAATTACAGGAAACCGTAGTGCTGCAAGTTTAATTGGCGTTACAGCTCACGAGTTAGCACACATGTGGTTCCAACACAACTTAGCCACTAACGAGAGTAAACATTTCTGGATGGACGAAGGGTTTACCTCTTTCATTTCGGATCTTGCCGTGTCTAAAATCATGGAAAAAAAATACCAAGAAGACGAAAATCCATTCCAATCTATGTACAACAACTATTACTATATGGTGAGTACAGGTAAAGAGCAACCACAATCAACACACGCAGACCGTTTTGACTTAAATACCATTTACAGCATCTCAGCTTACAGCAAAGGAGCAATTTTCCTAACACAATTAGGATATGTAATTGGTCAAGATAAAATGATGGAAGCTCTTAAAAAATATTATAACGATTACAAATTTACACACCCAACACCAAACGATATTAAACGTTCGGCAGAGCGTGTATCTGGAGCCGTTTTAGACTGGTATTTAACCGAGTGGACACAAACTACAAACACAATAGACTACGGTATTAAAACGGTAGAATATAAAAACAAAGCTACAGAAGTTACCCTAGAGCGTATAGGTCGTATGCCAATGCCATTAGACATTTTAGTAGAATTTGAGGACAACACTGTAGAGACGTATTATATATCAAACACCCTAATGCGTTTTAACAAAGAAAACCCTTATCCTCAATTTAAACGTACGGTATTAAATGCTTGGGAGTGGGCACAACCAACCTATACATTCAACATACCTTCAACAAAAAAAGTAAAACAAATTATTATTGATCCAAGCCAAATGATGGCTGACGTAAATAAAGATAACAACGTTTACATAGCTAAATAACACCAAATCCTCTGCTCCATAGTAGAGGATTTTTTTATGTCTTTTTGGGTGTTCCCCGCCTTTTAATGGGCGGGTCGGGTGTTACGCTATATCTTTTGCTCGTTCCTCACAAAAGGATGCCGCTCCACCCCCTAACACAAAAAAAAACCTCCTGTGCAAAACACAGGAGGTTTTTTTTACCCCTAATAATTCTAAATAAAATAGTGTTAACTATTATATTCATTAATAGTAATCAAATTCCCTTTAAGTATTAAAATTTTATTGCAAAATTTACCCCTAAATATGCATATTTAAAACCCAATTTTATTTGGAAATTATATTCTCTCAAAAAATCTAAAGCAAAGATATATATTTGCCACATTATAAACTTCAATCGCAACTAAAGCTTTCTTAAAATTCGACAAACTGCACGTTTTAATAGATAAAATTCAATTTTAATACAAGTTGATCGTTGTAAATAATTAAAATTTGTAGGATTTAACCAATCTACTTTCACTGTAATAAACAATGCCCTTCTCCCCTACATTTATATTTCAATTTTAATCGTTATAAACAAATCTAAGTTGTATTTTTGCACTACAATTGCATACTTTATGAAACAAAATTACCCAAAATCAGAAAAATTAAAATCTCAGAAACACATCGACTTGTTGTTCTCTGCTGGGAAATCCGTTTCTAAATATCCTTTACGTCTAGTTTACATACCTCTAGACCCCAATACAGATCAAGGCCTACACTTTGGTGTTTCTGTATCTAAAAGATACTTTAAAAGAGCCAATAAACGTAATTACTTTAAACGTGTATTGCGTGAAGTTTATAGAAAAAACAAAGAGATTATTTACAACGCCATTGGCGATAAGCCCTTTGCGATGATGTTTTTTTATCAAACAAAAGACAAATTATCTTATCAGGAAATAGAACATAAAGCACTCGAGCTTTTCAAAAAATTCGAAGCTAATTTATAAATCAAAACCTCGCTACAAGTAGCGAGGTTTTTTTATTATTATACATCACAATAATTTTGAACTTATAATACTGTATAACAGCTTTAAAACGTTTAAAAAATTAATAAAAATACACATACAACATTAGCCTCTAATGTTGTACATTTATTTTATAATTTAATAAACCAATCAAAGGTAAAATCTAATTACTTTATATTACATGAAATTAAAATACATAGTTCCTATAGCCAGCGTTGCCCTATTAACAACTACTGCATTTACATACAAACAAGATTTTTTTGAAATAGCTAAACAACTCGAAATTTTTACAACTCTATACAAAACCGTAAACCAAAACTATGTAGAAAAAACTAATCCTGCGGATTTAATGGATAGCGCCATTAAAAACATGCTTAAGGATCTAGATCCGTATACGGTGTATTTTAACGAACAAGATGTAATTAAATTTAAAATTAACACGGCCGGCGAGTACACGGGTGTGGGGGCTAACTTACACCGCAAAGACGGAAGAGTTTTTATTGTAGAACCTTTTAAAGGATATGCAGCGGATAAAGCAGGATTAATAGCCGGAGACGAGATTTTACAAATTAACGATATTAAATTAGTTGATTTTAAAGAAGATATTTCGCAATTACTTCGCGGAGCAAAAAACACGGTTTTAAAAGTGAGTTACAAACGTAACGGTAAAGTTCAAAACACTAACGTTGTCTTAGATGATGTAGAAATTAAGGCTGTACCTTTCTATAAACTTCTTACAGATAACAAAACGGGCTATATTGTACTGTCTCAATTTAATGCTAAAACTACAGCTGAGGTTAAAGCAGCCTTAATTGATTTAAAAAAACAGGGAGCTAGCCAAATTATATTAGACTTACAAAACAATCCGGGTGGTTTGTTGCACGAGGCTGTTAATCTGTGTAACTTATTTGTAAACAAAAATGAATTAATAGTTACCACAAAATCTAAGGACGAAAAAAGTAATTTGGCCATGCGCACTCAAAACGAACCTTTAGACACCCAAATACCTTTAGCCATTTTAATAAACGAGCGTAGTGCATCTGCGTCCGAAATTGTTTCCGGTGCACTACAAGACTTAGATCGAGCAGTTGTTATTGGTAACCGTAGTTTTGGTAAAGGACTTGTACAAAGACCAATTGATTTGGTTTACGGAACGCAAATTAAAATTACCATCTCTAAATACTATACACCTTCAGGGAGATGTATACAATCCTTGGATTATTCACAAAAAGATAAAGAAGGTAAAGCATTAAAAATTGATGAAAAGAACTTTAACAAATTCAGCACTAAATCCGGTCGTACTGTCTATGACGGTGGAGGTATTTTACCTGATTTTGTAGTGGATGAAATTAAACAAAGTAACATAGCTAAATTATTAGACGACAATAAAGTCATCTTTAATTATGCAACTAAATATTATTTTAAAAATCCAGGTTTAAAGTCAATAAATCAAATTACGGACGCGGACTTCACAGAATTTAAACAATTTGTAAAAGCAGAGAATGTAAACTTACAAACAGAGACTGAAAAAGCATTAAAAGTATTTATAGAGCAGGCAAAAAAAGAGAATATCACTACACAAATACAATCGCAAATTAACGCATTACAAACAGCACTTAAAAACAGTCAAGAATATGAAATAGAACAAAATAAAGAAGAAATAAAACGTTTAATCTTGGAGGATTTAATCAAGCGTTATCAATACCAAGAGGGGTTGTATGTTCATTATACACAAAATAATGCAACGGTTAAAAAAGCAATTGATGTACTAAATAACAAACAACTCTATACCAAAACACTAAATATTAAAAATTAATATACTGTATCGTGGAACACATGTTTCACGGCAATTCTGCTACAAACAGAGTTACCGTAGCTTCTTTACTCCTAACTTTAGGAATTATATATGGCGACATTGGTACGTCGCCATTGTATGTTATGAAAGCCATTATTGGTAAAACTCCTATACAAGAAACTATAGTTTTAGGAGCTTTATCTTGTATTTTTTGGACCATAACTTTACAAACTACTCTTAAATATGTCATTATTACCCTTAGAGCCGATAATAACGGTGAAGGTGGTATTTTTTCGTTATATACTTTAGTAAAAAAACTAAAAAAAAAGTGGCTCATCCTACCCGCTATTATAGGTGGAAGTGCTTTATTAGCAGACGGAATTATTACACCACCCATTTCTGTATCTTCTGCAATAGAGGGTTTAAGACTTTATAACCCAGAAATCAATACACTTGCCATAGTTATTGTAATTCTATTCTTTTTATTTTTTATCCAACAATTTGGTACTCAATTTATAGGTAAGTTTTTTGGGCCAGCCATGCTGCTGTGGTTTTCGATGATTGGTGTATTAGGAAGTATGCATTTATTTGATAATCTCGAAGTATTAAAAGCTTTAAATCCAATGTACGCTTTAGGGTTAATCCAACAGCATCACGAAGGTTTTTATGTTTTAGGTTTTGTTTTTTTATGTACTACCGGAGCCGAAGCTTTATATTCTGATTTAGGACATTGTGGTATAAAAAACATCCGAATCAGTTGGGGCTTTGTAAAACTTATGCTGTTGCTAAATTACTTTGGGCAAGGGGCGTATTTATTGTCTCATTCGGGCCAAATTCTTCCAAAAATAACGCCCAACTCTCCAGATCTTTTAAATCCCTTTTTTGCCATAATGCCTACTTGGTTTGTTCCTATGGGAATTGGAGTTGCAACATTAGCTGCCGTTATAGCCTCTCAGGCACTAATTTCAGGATCATTTACATTAATCGCTGAGGCTATACGTTTAAATTTATGGCCAAGAATAAAAATTTCATATCCATCCATACATAAAGGTCAGTTATACATTCCGTCCATAAATTGGTTAATGTTTATTGGCTGTGTAGGGATTGTTCTTTATTTTAGAGAATCTGCAAATATGGAAGCTGCTTACGGTTTAGCTATAGTTTTATGCATGTTAATGACAACTACTTTACTGGTGTATTTTATGCTTTTAAAAAGATACAATAAGCTCTTTATCCTATTAATAAGCCTTGTTTTTTATAGCATTGAAATTTCTTTTTTTATAGCTAATATCAGCAAATTTGCAGAAGGTGGTTTTGTTACCCTAACCCTAGCGATGTTATTAGCAAGTATTATGGTTATATGGTATCAGGCAAAAAAAATCACTAAAAATTATACTGAATTTTCGAATATAGAACAATATAAAGACGTTTTATCAGATTTAAGTAGAGACAGTTCATTACAAAAATATGCCACACATTTGGTATACCTCACAACGGCAACAAATAGTAAATGTATTGAGAATAGAATTTTACAATCTATTTTGTTTAAAAGACCTAAAAAAGCTGATGTGTATTGGTTACTTCATGTAAATGTAACGGACAATCCCTTTGATAAAAAATATAAGATTACAACACTAAAAAAGGACAATTTTTATAGAATTGATTTTTATCTAGGCTTTAAAGTTCCACATAAAATAGATTTATATTTTAGAACTGTGGTACAAGATATGGTGAATGAAAAACAAATTAGTATTACCAGCCGCTACCCATCACTCGAAAAACACAACATTGACGCCGATTTTAAATTTGTTATTCAAGAAAAGTACTTGTCTCAGATCAGTAACATCACTTGGTATGAAAAACTGATTTTAGAAAGTTATTACTTCATTAAAAAATGGGGAATTAATGAAGAAAAGATATTTGGTTTAGAAACGGCATCGGTTAAAACCGAAAAATTCCCGATTGCAATTAAGCCATTTACTCATAGTATGCTTACCAAAATTAATGAAGACTAATTGCAATGAAACAAATTTTATTTGTACTTTTATTTTTAATAAACTATTGCTTAAAAGCTCAGAATCAAGAAGTTTATTCTGTATATTTTGATGTTGGAAAAAATATTGTAACAAAAGAATCCCAATCCAAATTACACGATTTTTTTATTAAAATAGATCCAAACACTGTAGAGTCAATTGCTATTTTAGGTTATTGTGATGATAGAGGTTCTGAGAGTTTCAACCAAAAACTATCAAACCAGAGGGCCAATAAAGTTCAAGGTATTTTAAATCTCGAAGGTTTTGAAAATAAAACGACAGTAGAAATAAAAGGGAAAGGAAAAGTTGAAATAGAGGCCAACGCAACCCCAGAGGTTCTTGAAAAAATTAGAACAGAAAATAGAAGAGTTGACATCATTATTGTTTATAAATCTAATTTTCCTAAAATACCTGGGGTTTATTTTATAATTAACGAACATACTAAAACAGGGGATCGCATCTATTTAAACAACATAGAATTTCCTATTGACCGAAGTGTACTAACAAGAACAGCTTTACAAGAATTAGATTTAATTGCCAATCAGTTAAAAAAATACAAGAATTTACATTTAGAAATCCAAGGCCATATTTGTTGTACAGGTGGTAGTCCAGAAGCTGTGGATAAAGATACTCGAAAAGAAGAGCTATCTGTAAATAGAGCTAAGGCAGTATACTATTATCTTATTAAAAAAAGAATTGATCCAAATAGACTCTCCTACAAAGGCTATGGTAATAAAAAACCTTTAGGTTTTGACCAAAATCTAGACAAACGAGTCGAATTTTTAATTACCAAATCTTAAAATGAAAAAACTACTTTTCCTACTAACCTTTTTGGCTTTTTGTAAAAGTTATTCGCAAGAATTAAGTCAAATCAAAAACGAAAAATACGCCGTTTACTTTGACTTTGATAAACATAACCTTACACCAAGCGAATTAAATAAGCTTAAAACCTATGTGGATAGCTTAGGTAATATAGTCATACTTTCAATATCCTTAGAAGGCTATTGCGATGACAGAGGAACGGTAGAATACAACAGAGCATTATCAATGAGACGAGCAAATACTGTTGAACAAATTTTAAGTGAAATTGCATCCAAACAGCGTAACGTTGAAGGGAAAGGTAAAATAGATTTACGAATTGTAGATGTCAACGATTTTGAACTTGAAACCAAACGATTACTGAACCGTAGGGTCGATATTTATATAGAATATTTCCATAACGATTACGTGGATTTAAAAAAACCTATGGAAGAATTACCCTCAAAAGAAGATCTCCAAATTCGTGAAACTAAAGTAAAAACCTTCGAAGATAAACCTCTAAAACCCGGAGATATCATCACCATGAAAAATTTGTTTTTTGAAGGTGGCAAAGCTAAACTTTTAAAAAAATCCGAAAAGCAATTGGAAAAACTTCTCAAGCAAATAAAGGATAATCCAACTATTATTTTTGAAGTTCAAGGTCATGTGTGTTGTATAGATACCAACTATTTTAGAGACGCAGTAGACGAGGATACCGGGATTAATAATTTATCCGAATCTAGAGCCCTTTCAATCTATAATTATTTAAAATCAAATGGAATAAGTGAGGACCGAATGACCTTTAAAGGCTACGGAAGGGATTACCCAATAATTGGTGGGAAAGAAAAAGATAATAAAAGAGTAGAAATATTAATAACGGGAATTATAGAATAATTTAAGGCTACATTCGTTTTATAGGAATGTAGCCTTATTTTTTAACCAAACTAAATACCATGAAAATATATTTTACTTCTTTAACTTTATTATTTACAGTATTTGTAAATGCGCAAAGTTTATTAGATCATTTTGAAATTACCTTTCCTGATCAATTAAACACTTGGGCCCACACCAAAGAAAATGTTACTGCAAAAGAATTCTTTAAAAACAACAATTCTACTCCCGCAAATATCAAGGAGTTTCTACAAGGTAAAGAAGATATGGTAAAAATTATGGATGTTTTTAAATATCATCCAGAATCCAATCACGATTACATTTCCACATTGTCAATCTATCTTTTAAAAAACAAAACAGATAAAAAAACATATCAAAAATTTGTTTCCGATTTTTTGGAAGAGCATAAAACGCCTTATAAGGATATAAAACGTTTAAACAAAGAAGTTAAAAGAAACGGTAAAAGTCTACGTTATTACCATTTCTTTGATTCTGGAGATACTAAAACAATCAAAAATAAAATGGTTGAATATAGAATGAATGTAGCACAAGTTTTAATTGACAGAAAAGATTACTTTATATATATCATTGCTGAAGAACCTCTAGAGGCAAATTATGAAGCAGAAAATATTTATGATTCTCAAGCCAGACAAGATTTTTTAAGTATGATTGCAAATATTCGTATAAAATAAAACAGAGCCTTAGGCTCTGTTTTTATTTTTTAATTCAAAAGCATTTCTATATGCGGTATATCATCCTCTAAATACATATCAGACACTGTAACAAATCCATGTCCTGCATAAAATTTTTCTAAATATTGCTGCGCAGAAATTGTAATAGGACCATGATTGATATTTTTACAAACCTCAATAGCTTTATCAATAAGTAAATGTCCATAACCGTACATTCTATATTTTGGGTGAACTATTACGCGCCCAATAGAAGCGTTATCAAAATACAAACCAGGCCCAAAAACACGTGCATAAGCCACTAGTTTACCCTCTGTGTAACCTAAAATGTGCAAGGCTTTATCGTCTTTACCATCAGCATCCAAATAAACGCAATTTTGTTCTACTACAAACACTTCTGATCTTAGTTTTAAACTCTCGTATAACTCATCTACAGAAAGTTCTTTAAATAGCTTTATTTTAAATTCCATCTTCGTTAATAAAAATATACATTCCTTATAATTGCTTCAATCTCAAACATTAAATCACGTTTGGCTTGTGTTGGGTTGTAAACAAAACCATCTAAAAATAAATATCGATTTCTCTTTTTATCTTTATAAATATAAGTAATATAAGGTCCCTCCATAAAATCATGAGTTAAATCCCAAGACCCTCTAAATTCATAACAATCCATATTCTCATCAAAAAAAACCTTTTTTAAATAGGGAGCATAGCTTTTATCTACTTGCATAAAGGAGTTTTGCCTTACTCCTTTTACATATTTTTGAGTAACAGAATCACGAACTTGAACAAAATTTTCAACTAAATCAATTTCATTTTCTATCCTAGAAATGGGAACCTGATATATTAATAACGAATTACTACCTGTAGATAAATCCTTTTTTAACCATAAAAAATTGGGATTTAATACCGTGTATTTATAAGAATAGGGAATTGTTAAAGAGATATGAAATTGATTTTTTATTCGGCTATCATTTAGTGGATTTAATGCAATATCTTCTTGCATTTTTAACAACTCATAAAACCGAACAGAACTCTCCAAACTCTCGCCATGTTTACTGATAAGATCTAGTATTTCTTTTAAAGAATTTCCTTTAATGTAAAAAACATTTTGTGGTCTAGCATTTATGTTCTCAATATGTTTATATTCGGGGATCTCTTTTTTATTTGAGAAAGCATTAGAAGGTTGATATTGCTCTACCACAACCAAATTGCGCTGCAAGGAAACTTGGTCGTTTATTATAGAAGGTGAAAACTGATTTAATGTTAAAGTTGGTTCCTCTTGAATTAATCCATCTATTGGTCTAGCTAACTTTGATCGTAAACTATCTCCTACTTCTCCATTCCATAAATAATCATCAATAATTACCGATACTTCATTAATTTTTCCTTGAGAAACAGGCACAGAAATGGTGTTGCTTTTAAAAAAATCACAACTAATTAAACTCATACCTATTAGTATAGGGATAAAAAAATTCGCTTTCCTCACATCAATAATGTTTGAAAAGCGAATTTACTTAATTTATCCGTTAATTTTTAAAACTTGGCCAGGTTTTAAAATCTCGGTATTTAGATTGTTATCTTTTTTAATCTGATCAATGGTTGACCCTGTTTTGTTTGCAATTTTATAAAGAGTATCCCCTTCTTGCACTACATAGGTTTGATTCTTTGATTTAGATTCTTTAGCATTGTTTTTTGTAGTATCTTTTGTAGTTACGTCTGACTTAATTACAAGTGTTTTACCCGCCATAATTTTGTCATTCTTCATGTTATTCCAAGATTTTACATCTGCTATACTAACTTTGTATTTGGCTGCAATGGCTTCTAAAGATTCTCCTTTTTTAATAGTATGAGTAGTTTCTTTAGGTTCAACTACTTTTTTATCTGCTTTAGCTTTAGTAGTTACAATAGCTTTTTTAACCTCAGATTTATCTTCAACTTTAATTTCCTCTTTCGTATCAACTAACGATTTAGAATCTGTTTTTTTAACTTCTAGTTGAGGTGTATTTTTAACGTCTTCAACTCCTTTTTTAGTTACAGCAACATTTTTATTCTCTGATTTTTTAATTTCCCCAACATCCTTTGTTAATGTTTGCTTAGGTTCTATAACTTCTTGCTGTGCTAGTACAGTTTTAGAAACATTTTCTGATATTTTTTCTTTCTTTACAACCTCAACGCTATCAGTTAAATCAGAAACTTTTGCTTTAGGCTTATTAACTGTAACCCTAGTAGTTTTCTGGATCTTAATATTCTGACCCACACGTACGGTATTACTTTTTAAATTATTCCAACGCTTTATCTCAGCTATCGAGACTCCATTTTTAGAGGCGATGGTAGACATAACCTCCCCTTTTTTAACCTTATGAATGGTTGTTTTTGTAACCACTTTGGTTTCGCTTTCGCCATCATCGTTAGAGGCAGTTGCACGATTTCTTTCAAAAGGTTTTTCGCGTTTACTATCTAAATAATCTACATAAGCGTAAATTTTATTTTCGTTTGACTGAAAAACAGAAAGTTTGTCTTTTGGCAAGCGTAAAAAATGAGCTTTTTCTTCAACGTAAGGAATTACCTGAACCTTATAAATTGGATTTAAAAACTTTATTTGGTTGACAGGAATATCTAATAAATCAGATATTTGGTCAAAACTCATTTTACGTTTAACCATTACCGTATCGGTCTCAAAATAAGTTAAAGGAGCTTTTTTAGGTTTTATACCATGCTCTTTATGAAATTCATATATATACATAGTAGCTAAAAATGCAGGTAAATATCCTTGAGTTTCTTTATGTAAATACGGGCGAATGTTCCAATAGTTGGTATAACCACCAGATCGTCTAATAGCTTTAGAAACATTACCCGGACCTGTATTGTACGATGCTAAAACTAAATCCCAATCACCAAATATTTTATACATATTGGTAAAATATTGGCAAGCAGCATCTGTGGCTTTTAGCGGGTCGTAACGCTCATCTACATACGAATTTACTTCAAGATTATATTGTTTACCTGTAGCGTACATAAATTGCCATAAACCAGACGCTCCAACGTGCGATTTTGCGTGTGGGTTTAGTGCAGATTCTACAATAGCTAAATATTTAATCTCTAAAGGTAAATTGTACTTAGAAAGGTGCTCCTCAAACATCGGGAAGTAATATTCCGAAAGAGCCATTAAACGCTCAAAAGATTTGGTTCTGTTCTTTAAAAACGATTTAATAACATTTTCTAACGCTTGATTGTACTCTATATTAAAAGGTGATCTTTGATCTAACAATTTTAATCGTTTCTTCAACAAATCTGATGATAAGTTAAAATCAACCGTTTTATCAATATCTAGTTTAGTAACATCATTGTACATGTCGCTAAACAAATCTTGATTTGTTAATTCATTCATCCAGCGCTCATCAATACAATTGCTTGTATCATAATTTACAAAGGTTTTCTTTATAGAATCTAAGTAGCTTATTGGGGCTGGTTTTGTAAAAACTTCGTTGTTTGACTGTTCTTGCGCGAACATTAGGCTAGAGCCTATAAAAGTCATACAAACCGAAAAAAACTTAATACTGTTCATTAATTTAGGGTTTATATCATATTAAATGTCAGGGCATTACCTAATATTTTAACAAACTTAAACTTCAAAATTGAAAAAATCGAAAAAAATATGTTAAATGTCAAATAATTAACGCATTATGGCATCAATTCCTGGTAAAACTTTACCTTCTAACATTTCTAACATTGCACCTCCACCTGTAGACACGTAACTAACTTTTGGCTCTAATCCAAACTGTTTTACGGCTGCTACAGAATCACCTCCTCCTACTAAAGAGAACGTTCCGTTTTGTGTTGCCTCTGCTATATAATTACCTAAAGTAATAGTTCCTTGAGCAAATTTTTCTAATTCAAAAACTCCTAAAGGACCATTCCATAAAATAGTTTTAGATTCTTTTATAACAGGTTTTAAAGCCTCTAATGTTTTTGGCCCAACATCTAAACCTTGCCATCCCGCAGGAATATTATTAACATCTACAATTTGTGTATTTGCATCGTTGCTAAAAGCATCTGCAGCAATTACATCAACAGGTAAATGTATTTGTACATTTTTAATTTTTGCTTTTTCAATGATCTCTAAAGCCAATTCAAGCTTATCATCCTCAACCAATGAGTTACCTATTTGGCCACCTAATGCTTTTATAAAAGTAAAAGTCATTCCGCCACCAATAATCATATGGTCAATTTTGTCTAATATATTTTCTATAACTGTAATTTTAGAAGAGATTTTGCTTCCGCCTAAAACTGCAGTAACCGGTTTTTCTGACTCGTTTAATACTTTATTAATGCTTTCTATTTCTTTAGCTAATAAAGCTCCAAAACATTTTGTTTCCGGAAAAAACTGTGCAATAATAGTGGTAGATGCGTGAGCTCTATGTGCAGTACCAAAAGCATCGTTAACGTAAACATCACCTAATTTTGCTAATTGCTCAGCAAAGGCAACATCCCCTTTTTCTTCTTCTGCATGGTAACGTAAATTTTCTAACAATAAAACCTCACCTGGTTGTAAAGCCGCAGCTGCCGCCTCAACTTCTGCTCCTACGCAGTCATTCACAAATTTTACCTCAACCCCTAAAACCTCAGTTGTTTTAGCAACTATATGTTTTAACGAGTATTTCTCTTCTTTATTTTTAGGACGACCTAAGTGCGACATTAAAATAACACTTCCTCCATCTGCTAAAATTTTAGAAATTGTAGGTTTTGCTGCCTCAATACGTGTAGCATCGGTTACTTCAAAATTTTCATTTAAAGGCACATTAAAATCTACTCGTATAATAGCCTTTTTATTCGCAAAATTAAAATCGTTTATTGTTGTCATTGTTTGTAATGGTTTAGTATATGTGCAAATATAACCTTTAAATTACTTTTAATCAAAAAACCAAAACCACCACCAACCGCCTAAAATAAAAAAAGGCCGTTAAAAATGTTTCATTGGATTTAAAATCAAAAATTACACCAAAATTTAGTATATATTTAAATTTACAATATTATTTTGAATTTTTCATAAAATAGTGTTCCATAACACAATCTAAAATTCACTTTTTCAAAGTTTAAAGTATATTTGCACTATGTTATTTTCAGATATTTTAGGACAAAACGAGGTTAAAATTCAGCTTACTAAAAGCGCTGACGCTAAGCGCATTCCTCACGCACAACTTTTTGTAGGACCTCAAGGCTCAGGCATGTTACCCATGGCTGTAGCTTATGCACAATATATTTTATGTCAAAATTCTCAAGGCGAAAACCTAGAGGGTAATGCTGCGTGCAACCTAAAATTCGAGCAATTTAACCATCCCGATTTACATTTTATCTTTCCTGTTAACGTTACAGATAAAGTAAAAAAACACCCTACCTCGTCGGAGTTTTTAAACGATTGGCGTACCTTCATTACTCAAACACCTTACGGAAGTTACCAAGACTGGATGGAGTTTGTGGGCTTTAAAACACAACCTATTATTGGGGTAGATCAAACCACAGAAATCTTCCAGAAAATGGCCTTAAAGTCTTTTGAAGGTGGTTTTAAAATCATGATTATTTGGTGTGCAGATAAAATGAATACCGAAACATCCAACAAACTTTTAAAGTTGTTAGAGGAGCCCCTACCCAACACCCTATTTATACTTATAACAGAGCAGCCTAAAAATATACTGCAAACCATAATTTCCAGATGCCAAATCACTACGTTTGGTCCAATTGCGCCGTTAGACATACAAAACAAACTGATTCAGGATTTTAATCTGCCCGAAAATCAAGCTGTTAAACTCGCGCATCAATCCCAAGGAAACTACAATTGGGTACAAAAAAAGATAAACGAAACCAACGAGGACGAGCAAAACTACGAACGCCTATTTATTAAATGGGTACGTTATGCCTATGGCGTAGTAAAACGTAAAGATTATACCATAGAACTTTTAAATTGGGCCGAAGAGGTGGCTAAACTACCTAAAGAGCAACAAAAGCAATTTTTACATTACACGCTCGAGATGGTGCGCCAAGCCCTATTATTAAACTACAAGGCTCCAAATTTGGTGTATTTAGAACCTACGCAAGACAATTTTAAACTACAAAATTTTGCACCTTTTATACACCATAACAACATTTTTCAGTTCGAAAAAGAAATTTCCGATGCCATTTACCACCTAGAACGCAACGGAAACGCCAACCTTATTTTTACCGATTTAAGTTTAAACCTAACCCGCTTATTACATACCAAACCGTAATGAATATCATAGCCTTTGCCTACGCTTTCGGAATATTTTTAGCCATAACCTACCTTATATCGAGCTACGAAAAACTATCCGATTTTAAAGGAAACCTAGCCTGGATGAAACCTCATTTTTCTAACTCCATACTAAAAAACACGGTCCCTTTATCGTTAGGTATTTTGGTTTTTTTTGAAGTTGTAACCGCTATAACCTCCCTTGCCGGATTAATAACCTTATACACAAGCCAAAACACAACCTATATACACTACGCCAATATTAGCAACCTAATAAGCTTATTTTTAATGCTTATTGCCCAACGCTTAGCTAAAGATTTTGACGGAGCACGTACCATAGTTATATACCTCATCCCAAGTTTAATAGCCTTATTAGTACTCTAATTATTTGGACATTCCGCGCCTTTTAGTGGGCGCGTCGGGCTTTCGCTAGTCGCAATTTTTCGCTCCGCTACAAATGTGCTCCAACAAGCGCTCAATCCCTAATGCGGGGGGAATACACATATTTTAAAATTTTTCCCATTTACATAAAAACAACAAACCCGCTTCTTGCAAAGCGGGTTCTATAACAATTACCAACCATGTTTTAAATAATAATAGGCTTGGTCTATGGTTTGATCTATATAGGTACTAAATGATCTTTTTAGAGATTTTATTTCCTTTTTATCTCCATCTAAACCTTTATAGTCTGCTGAATAGACGGTAGGGTCATCTCCATCATCTAA
>CAVBJB010000004.1:27051-29253 GCA_963595625.1 Lachnospiraceae bacterium
TTCTACCGTCAATTGTAGCGTTTTTTACAAGTTTCTTTAAATATTGTATTTCCATAATATATTTAAGTCGCATTTTTTTAATAACTATACTATCAGAAGTTGCCTTTAGCTCACGGAATTCTTCATCGTAAGCATCCTACTTCCTCCAACACCTTATCCAAATGTTTACTGTCTGTATTTAACAAAGAACGAATCCATTCTATAAATCCTTGAAAACCATTTTACAAACTCTTGCAAAAGATTGGAGTAATTTACGAAAAAAGAAAACCACTTCTTGCAAAGCGGGTTTTATAACAGTTACCAACCATGTTTTAAATAATAATAGGCTTGGTCTATGGTTTGATCTATAAAAGTACTAAATGGTCTTTTTAGAGATTTTATTTCCTTTTTATCTGCATCTAAACCTTTATAGTCTGCTGAATAGACGGTAGGGTCATCTCCATCATCTAAATAGAAAAAAACAAATTGTTCGCAAGCATTGCTTTCTGCAAATAGCCAAAACGGACGTTGAAAATCTTTTGTAGCATTAGTCATTTCTAACTCTTCCCACATAATTTCTTGATGCCAATCGGCAGCTAATGTTTCTAAATCAGAGGTATCATATAATGGTAATTGTCCTCTACGTTTTCCTGCTAATAATAAAAATTCTCTGTAGGCTTTTGGAAAGGTTATATTGAATTTCTTTTCTACTTCTTGTATTTCTTTTTCAGAAACGCCTACAATACTTCTACCGTCAATTGTAGCGTTTTTTACAAGTTTCTTTAAATATTGTATTTCCATGAATTATCTTCATTTTATATAAAAATATAATTATTTGTTAAATGTAAATTTTCTTTTATTTATCTTTAAATAAAAATTAATGAAATTTACTTTATTCCTATTATCCTTACTAGTAAGCCTTAAAAGTTTCTCGCAAAAAATATTTTATAGTACAGATGCGGAAACTTTACAAACTGAGACAGAAATTTTGAAAGTTGTTTACGAGCAACAAAAAAAATTCACCAATATTTTTAAAGAAGTTTATTATGGTCATGTACAAATAAATGAAACTATAAAAAAGCGAGATACCATAATTCATTTAGTTAATATCGTTGTATCTCCAGAAATTGAAGAGGAAATAATTAAAAAAGGGCCTTATTATCATATAATGGGTAAAGAATTTCCTTTACATAATCTTACAAATCTAGAAGGAAATAAAATTAATATAGAGGATTTAAAAGGCAAGCCCACATTTATTCATTTTTGGTTTTCTAGATGTGCACCATGTATTGATGAGGTACCCACCCTAAGAAAATTGCAAGAATTATATAAAAATGAATTTAATTTTGTAACCATAACATTTGATTCGAGATCCGAAGTTCGTAATTTTTTAAATAAATATCCTTTACCCTATTTGCATTTAATAAATGCAAAAAATTTTATTGAGAAATTAAATATACAAGGCTATCCAACAAACATTTTTTTAGATAAAAATGGCATAGTTAAATATGTAACTAATAACCTACCTCCTTTGCTTTTGGATAAGAATAATCCTTTGTTTAAAAATCAATATGAAATAAAATTGATGGAGTATTTAAAAATTTAAATTGAAAAGATGTAGAAATCACACCCTTTAGATCTTTTTAATAGTAAAGAAAACTTATAATTCTATCTAATTTAGTTTATAAGCAAAGTGGTTAAAACCGCATTAAACAACGGGTGTTTCACGTGAAACAATATATGCGTTGTATCATTTAATACAAAAGCCCGATGCTAGCATCGGGCTTTTTGTTTTTATGAAAGAGAATTAATTCATTGTAATGGTGATTTCTTTAGAATCTCCTTTTTTGAAGGTTTTACCCTCTGCTTTGGTTTTGTTGGTACCGTTTAAAACATACTTAACTCCAAAATGAAAGTTTTCTTGATTATTGTTAATGTAAGTTCCTAAAACTTCTTCTAAATTATTGAATTCCGCTTTACCGTTATCATCAGAAATAACTGATTTGTCAGAATGAAAAACATCAAATCCAAACAGTTCCCATTTACTGTCTTGGAAAGCGTATACAGTTTGTCCCTCAACCGGACGACCTTGAGCGTCTTTTAAATAAACAACTGCTTTTGTGTTTGTTTTTGCACTATCATCATCACTTGAGCAAGAAGAAATACTTACAGCTGAAAAAGCCATAAATAAAAATAACATTTTTTTCATGTTTAATAAATATT
>CAVBJB010000005.1:0-3270 GCA_963595625.1 Lachnospiraceae bacterium
CCATTACCTTTGCATTTTCAAACATATATATAGTACTATTAGGTTCATTGTCATTATTGATTTTTAAATATATTTTTTGTGCATTAATACGGTTGGTAAACAGTATAAATAATAGGATAGATAGATAAAAAATAATTTTTTTCACGAAGTAAAATTTCTTATAAAAGTACATATTTACTAGGTTGTATAGGTAAAAAAAATAAATAGGATTGAAAATTAATTGATTAAGGTTTGTAAACCAAAATAAAATAAGTATATTTGCAAGCCCGAAAAAGCGGGATTTTATAACGTTAGTAATTTATTAAACATTATGCCAACAATTCAACAATTAGTAAGAACAGGGAGAACCCAAATAGCTAAGAAGAGTAAATCGGCTGCTTTAGATTCTTGTCCTCAAAGAAGAGGGGTTTGTACGCGTGTTTACACTACTACACCTAAAAAACCAAACTCTGCAATGCGTAAAGTTGCGCGTGTACGTTTGACAAATGGTAATGAAGTGAATGCTTACATCCCAGGAGAAGGACACAATTTACAAGAGCACTCGATAGTATTAGTTAGAGGTGGTAGAGTAAAAGATTTACCAGGTGTACGTTACCACATTGTTCGTGGAGCGTTAGATACTGCAGGTGTTGCAGGTAGAACACAACGTAGATCTAAGTATGGTGCTAAGCGTCCAAAACCAGGACAAGCTCCAGTTGCTACAGGTAAAAAGAAAAAGTAATTTAAAATCTTTTAAAGAAAAGACATGAGAAAAAGACAGGCCAAAAAAAGACCTCTTTTACCAGATCCTAAGTTCAATGATCAATTAGTAACACGTTTTGTAAACAACTTAATGTGGGACGGTAAAAAATCTACAGCTTTCAAAGTATTTTATGATGCTTTAGAAATTGTAGAAACGAAAAAACAAGATGCTGAAAAATCTTCATTAGAGATTTGGAAAGATGCTTTAACAAATGTTATGCCTCACGTAGAAGTTCGTTCTCGTCGTGTAGGTGGAGCTACATTCCAAATTCCAATGCAAATTCGTCCAGATAGAAAAATCTCTATGGCGATGAAATGGATGATTCTTTATGCAAGAAAAAGAAATGAGAAATCTATGGCTTCTAAATTAGCTTCTGAAATTTTAGCTGCTGCTAAAGAAGAAGGTGCTGCTGTTAAGAAGAGAATGGATACTCATAAAATGGCGGATGCTAATAAAGCGTTCTCTCACTTTAGATTCTAATATAACATAAAGAACAACACAAATGGCTAGAGATTTAAAATATACTAGAAATATTGGTATTGCTGCTCACATTGATGCTGGTAAAACAACAACAACTGAGCGTATCCTTTTCTATACAGGAAAGAACCATAAGTTAGGAGAAGTTCACGATGGTGCTTCTACTATGGACTGGATGGAGCAAGAAGCTGAGCGTGGTATCACAATTACTTCTGCTGCTACAACTTGTACTTGGAGCTTCCCAACAGATCAAGGTAAAAAAATCGCTGATTCTAAAGAATATCACTTTAATATCATCGATACTCCAGGACACGTTGACTTTACTGTAGAGGTAAACCGTTCTTTACGTGTATTAGACGGATTAGTGTTCTTATTCTCTGCAGTTGATGGAGTTGAGCCACAGTCTGAAACGAACTGGAGACTTGCTGACAACTACAAAGTTCCTCGTATGGGATTTGTTAACAAGATGGACCGTCAAGGGGCTAACTTCTTAAAAGTTTGTCAACAAGTAAAAGACATGTTAAAATCTAATGCAGTGCCAATCGTATTACCAATTGGTGAAGAAGCTGATTTTAAAGGTGTAGTTGATTTAGTTAAAAACCGTGCTATTGTATGGCATGAAGAAACTCAAGGAGCTACATTCGATATTATCGATATCCCTGCAGATATGGTTGCTGATGTAAAACAATACAGAGGTCAATTAATCGAAGAGATTGCTGCTTACGATGAAAACTTATTAGAAAAATACATGATGGACGAAGAGTCTATCACTGAAGAAGAAATTCACGTTGCATTACGTGCTGCTACTCTAGATATGAGTATCATCCCAATGACTTGTGGTTCTTCATTTAAAAATAAAGGAGTACAGTTCATGTTAGACGCTGTATGTCGTTATTTACCTGCTCCAACAGATAAAGAAGCGATTGACGGAACTAACCCAGATACTTTAGAGTCAATTACTCGTAAACCATCTGTAAATGATCCTTTCGCTGCATTAGCATTTAAAATTGCTACTGACCCTTATGTTGGTCGTTTAGCTTTCTTCCGTGCATATTCAGGTGGATTAGATGCTGGATCTTACGTATTAAACACTCGTTCTGGAAACAAAGAGCGTATTTCTCGTATTTATCAAATGCATGCTAACAAGCAAAACCCTATTGAAAGAATTGAAGCTGGAGATATTGGAGCTGCTGTTGGATTTAAAGATATTAAAACTGGAGATACTCTATGTGATGAAAAACACCCAATCGTGTTAGAATCAATGGACTTCCCAGACCCTGTAATTGGTATCGCTATTGAGCCTAAAACTAAAGCTGACGTTGATAAAATGGGTATGGCTTTAGCTAAATTAGCTGAAGAAGATCCAACTTTTACAGTACGTACTGATCAAGCTTCAGGACAAACGATCATTTCTGGTATGGGTGAGTTACACTTAGATATCATCGTTGACCGTATGCGTCGTGAGTTTAAAGTTGAAGTTAACCAAGGTGAGCCTCAAGTTGAGTACAAAGAAGCTTTCACTAGACAAGCTGATCACAGAGAAACTTATAAAAAGCAATCTGGAGGTCGTGGTAAATTTGGTGATATCGTATTCAAAATTGGACCAGCTGACGAGGTTGATGGTAAACCATTCGAAGGATTACAATTCGTTAACGAAGTTAAAGGTGGTAACGTACCAAAAGAATATATCCCTGCAGTAGAAAAAGGATTTAAAGAAGCTATGAAACAAGGACCTTTAGCTGGATTCGCAATGGATTCATTAAAAGTTACTTTAGTTGATGGATCTTTCCACCCTGTAGATTCTGATGCATTATCATTCGAATTAGCTGCTAAGTTAGGATATAAAGAATCAGCTAAAGCTGCTGGTGCTGTTATCTTAGAGCCTATCATGAAGTTAGAGGTATTAACTCCAGAAGAAAACATGGGGGATATCGTAGGTGACTTAAACCGTCGTCGTGGTCAAATTAACGCGATGGATGATAGAAACGGAGCAAAAGTTGTTAAAGCTTCTGTGCCTTTATCAGAAATGTTTGGTTATGTAACTACATTAC